>NZ_JALKCW010000023.1:0-63388 GCF_046883345.1 Hydrosulfovibrio ferrireducens
CCTTGGCGAAGCCCTTGGTCGCCAATACCCGGGTAATGGCCGAGGTCAGGGTGGTCTTGCCATGGTCGATGTGGCCGATCGTCCCAATATTTACATGCGGTTTCTTGCGTTCAAATTTCTCTTTTGCCATGTCCTTTCCTCCTCAGCCCGGATTTCTCAACGGTTGCGCTTAACTTCCCAACCTAATAATGCTTGAAGCTACCAAATAAATGGAGCCCACGACCGGATTCGAACCGGTGACCTCTTCCTTACCAAGGAAGTGCTCTACCTACTGAGCCACGTGGGCAACCAAACAGTCCAAACAAAAAAAGAAGCCAGTTTGCTCACCCTATCGCTGAGCCAGGTAATTGCGCCATAACTGGAGCGGGAAACGGGTCTCGAACCCGCAACCCTCAGCTTGGAAGGCTGATGCTCTACCAATTGAGCTATTCCCGCTTTCCCGTATCAGCAACCAGATGAAAAAGCAGGAATATGACGGCAACCGCTTTACTTTTTTGCCGCGTTCCCACCATGATTTCAATGGTGGAGGGGGGAGGATTCGAACCTCCGAAGGCATTGCCGACAGATTTACAGTCTGTTCCCTTTAGCCACTCGGGAACCCCTCCACAAAACCACAAGGCCGCGCAAGCGCGACCGGTTACTCGCTATATCAAACCATCGCCCGCTTCACATAAGTGGAGCTGGCGATGGGACTCGAACCCGCAACCTGCTGATTACAAATCAGCTGCTCTACCAATTGAGCTACGCCAGCTTGATAAGACGGGCAATACTAATCGCTTCATTCCGAAATATCAACTTATTTTTTAACCGGCGCAGACATTCACAGAGGCGAAAACAATCAGGCGCTCCGTCCAGAGAAAGAGCGCCTGATTGGATACTACGATTTGCTTAATCTTCGATGTTCTTGGCAAACGCACTCTCGCGGTATTTCTCAAAAGCCATGGCAAACGTCCTATATACCATATGGGCAAATTTGGAATACGGCATGTACAAGAACAGCATCAAGACAGACACCAGATGCATGTAGTAGAAAAGATACGCCAACACGGGAATCCCGATCAACCGGGCCAATTCCGCGGAAAGACCGGTTATGCCGACGGTCATGATCTTGACGATCAAAAACCAATCATAGAATGTCGGGGTAGTATTGTTTTCCTCTTCCATGTGGGCGCGGTTCATCCAAAGAATCCCCACCCCGACAATCAAGGCGATGGCGCTGATATTGGCCAGCAGCTTGAAGGGATCGGCAAGGGGAATCGGTCCATGCGTCCCTTCAATGAACATCCCAAGGATATCCTTGCGGATCATGCCATAGGTGGTAACGATGAACAGTCCGATAAAGGACAAGAGCAGGGGCAGATGCCCATTGACCCGGTTATGATTCGCTCCGCATTCCTTGAACCGTTTGTGGGCAAGGATTTCCTTGAGCGAGGGCACCAGGAACTGGGAGACAAACTGCAGGGCGGAAGGACGGAACTCGCTCTTCACCGGCAGATTGGCAGCCATGTTGTTCCACATGTTCGAAACCCCCTTGTAGGCCGCGAAAATCGCAAAGCCGAGGGCCGGAACAAAAATGGCGTCAATGAGCAAAACATTCAGGGTCAGCCCACCGATAAGGGTCGGATGATCTTTGTGGGAATCAAAAAACATGCCAAAATCAATGGCGTCGGCCGCGGGCAGGGACATGCCGCCGGACAACCACCACACCGCCAGAATTACCAAGGCAGGCAGAGCGATAATGAGCGGCAGGTTGCTGCCCTTGCTCACCAGCTTGGCAAGGCCGGAAGGAAAACCATAGTACGTATAGGCATAGGCCCGGATTGCTCCGAGAACATCACCGGGCTTGGCGCCGCGGGGACAATAGGCGGTACAGTCGCCGCACTGATGGCAAAGCATAATATCGGGGTCGGCAACCAGCTTGTCCTTCAAGCCCCACTGCGCCCAGATCATTTCCTTTCTGGGGAAGGGCTTGGTATCGCTGGACAGCGGACAGACAACCGAACAGGTGGCACATTGATAGCACTTCTTCAAGGTGTCTCCGCCGGCATTCTTCACGTACTTTATAAACTCTAAATCAGGTTCAACCCTCATTCCTTCAGCCATGATACGCCTCCAGTATTTCTCCCTCAAAATGTCAGCTCGCACTGACCCATGACTCATGCGCCAAAGCGCATCCCTTCCCGAAAATCAATCGTTCAGCAGACCGATTTGGCCTGCTGAACGAGGTTTTTCCTGACAAACCGGCCTTTAAAAACCCTTGAAGGGGTTCGGGCCGAGATCGACGATCGCTTCAACAAACTCGTTGATGATTGCATCGACCTTATTGTACTCGTTAATGGCAATCTGCCGCACCGCGCAACGCTCCGGCTCAAGCCCGAGGCTGCCCAGGGTTTCGCCGATGTTGGCCATACGTTTGTCCGCCAACTCACTGCCCTTAACAAAATGGCACTGGTAGTCGTCACCGAACTTACAGCCCAGGAGAAGCGCCCCATCCATACCGGCGGAAAGCGCATCCTTGATCCAGGCCATGTTCACCGAGCCAAGGCAACGGACAGAAACGACCCGAATCAGGGCGTTCTGCGGAAGCTTACGCATGGCCGCCATGTCCAGAGCCGGGTAGGCGTCATTTTCACAGGCAAAAACGATGACGCGCAACTTGTCCTCATCGTCGTCGGGAACTTCAATGCTCTTGACCATGGAACCGACCTGGTCAATGTTGTAGTTCTTGAAGCCGATGATCCGCTCGGGACAAGCGCCCATGCAGGTTCCGCAACGGCGGCACCGGGTGGGGTTAGGCTTGGGAGTTCCCTTCTCGTCATCGTCAAGGGCGCCGAACGGACATTCTTCCGTGCAGCGTTTGCACTGGGTGCAACGCTGGAAGAAGAACTCCGGATAGGTGCCGTCGTTGGAGCGGGGATGCACAGCCACGCCGCGATCCGCGGATTCGATGGACTGAATCGCCTTAAGCGCTGCGCCGCATGCGTCGTCAATGGTCTCTTCCATGTTCATGGCCTTGCGCACGCCGCCACAGGCATACACGCCGGTCCGGCGGGTTTCGTACGGAAAGCAGATGAAGTGAGAATCGGCATACCCGTCGAACAGCTCCAGATCAAGGAAAGCCGGGCCCTGACGATAGGCAAGATTGATGGTCGGCTTGTCGGAGGTGGTGGGAACCATGCCCGCGGCCAGAACAACCATATCCACGTTCAGGGTAACATCCTCGTTGAGCAGGGTATCTTTCAGGTGCACAGCCAGACCGTTGCCGGCTTCTTCAACCTGGGTCACGGTGGCCTTGGTCATGAAGATGCCGTCGTCGTTCTGGGCGCCCTTGTAAAACATCTCCATGTTGCCGGGGGTACGCATGTGCTGGTACAAAACATACGCCTTGCCTGCGGCATTGTCCTCGCGGACATAACGGGCCTGCTTCAGGGCAACCATGCTGGTAACCGAGTTGCAGTACGGGAAATCCTGGTCATGCTCTGCGCCACCGGGGCTCTGAACAAAGGCGACATTGGCCGGGACCTTGCCGGTCTTGGCCAATTTTTCAAATTCGGCGTTGGTGACCACGCCTTTCAGCTTGCCATACCCAAGATGGGCATACTCGGAAACATCCGCCGGATTCCAACCCGTGGCCAGAACAACCGCGCCGAAATCCTCGGCCGCGGCATCCGCACTCATATAGGGCTGCAGACCAGCGTTGGGATCTTCCATCTCGCCCTTGGAGATTTTGTCCTGCTCGTCAACGCCAACCTTTTTCGGGGCATCCCACTCGCTCTTGGTGCCAGCAGCCTTGAGGGTTACCTTGTAGGCGCCAGGAGCACCGGCGATACGGGCAACTTCCGTGGAAGCCTTGACCGTGATCCCAGCCTCGGCCTGCACGGCATCAACCATGGCCTGCACCGTGGGCTCTTCCAGATCGGTCCACGGCGCGGCGGTGGGGAACTGCTTCCGCCAGCCAAGGGCCTTGCCGCCCAACTTATCCTGGGCTTCAATGATCGTCACCGCATACCCGGCCTTGGCTGCTTCCATGGCCGCGGTCATGCCGGCAATACCGCCACCCATGACCAGGATCTTCTTGTTGATGGTCTCCAACTTGTAGGGATCAGGCACGTCACCTTTCTTCGCCTGAACACAAGCCATGCGCACATAGTCCTGCCCCTTTTCAGTGGCAAACTCCTTCACTTTCTCGGCGCTGCGTTTTTCGGAGACTTCCTCGGCACACCAAGCAGCACCTTCGCGCAAATTGGCGCGGGTAACGTACTTGTCGTCGCCGAAATTGAACTCGTCCTTCATGACCCGGGGGGAACAGGCGCAGACAACGATGGTGTTCACGCCGTCGTTGGTGATGTCATTTTCAATCAACTCACGACCGGCTTTGCTGCAAAGCGCCTCGTGGGTCTTGGCCTCCATGCCGTTCTCGCTTGCCGCCTTTGTCAGCGCCGCAACGTCGAGGGCATCTCCTATACCACAACCTGTGCAGATATATGCACCGTATTTCTTATCCATTTACCTTACCTCCTGGACGCTTGAATAGCTTTCATGGCTGCTGCCGTTGCACTCTGGGCACAGGTTACGACGTCGGCTGCCTTTTTGGCGCAACCGGCGGACACCATCCCGCCATTCGCATCGGCCAGAATAAATCCATTGCTGTCAACTGAAAGTCCAAGCGCTGCAGCCTGGGCCTTGGCCGCAGGCTCCATGCCGGTGGCCAGGATGGCCAGATCGACCGTTTCCTTGACCTTTTCACCGGTCACGGCATTTTCAGCAACCAGGGTCACGGAGCCGTCGGCTTCGGCAACAATATCCGCAACCTTGCCCTTTACCCAGGTGATATTCGCGTCAGCCATCAGCTTTTCGCGGAACTTCTCGTACTTGCCGGGAGTCCGGAGATCGATGTAGAAAACAGTGATCTTGGCGGTGGGATACTGCTCGCGGATGTAGTTGATGTGCTTCATGGAAGCCATGCAGCAGATGTAGGAGCAGTACTCCAGATGATTTTCATCGCGGGACCCGGCGCACTGTACAAAGGCAAAGCTTGCGGGCTCCTTGTTGTCGCCGGGACGGAGAATCTTGCCACCGGTGGGACCGTTGGGCGCGGCCAGACGCTCCATCATCATATTGGTGATGATGGCGTTGCTGGAGTCGTACTTGAGGTTGGTCATCTTGGTCGGGTCATAGGGATTCCAGCCCGTGGCCCAGACAATGGCGCTTACGTCGACGGTGAATTCCTTGGCTGCCATATCAAGATCAACCGCGTCATACTTGCAGGCATCCTTAACGGCCTGCAACCCGGCTGCACTGCAGGCGCTCTTGTCAAGCACATACTTCATGGGGAAAGCCATGTCGTGGGGCTTGTACACCGCCTTGCTCTTGTCCATGCCGAAGTTGAAATCATTGTCCCGCTCGTCGGGACAGGCATCGGCGCAGGCGCCGCAAGCGGTACAGTTGTTGTTGATGAAACGGGGCTTGCTCTCCAGGGTAACCTGGTAATTGCCAGGACCGCCGGACACGCTCTTGACCTCGGTCATGGTGTAGACCCGGACCCGACGATTGCTTTTGACGCGCTGAAAGTTGATCTCCAGTCCGCAACTCGGCGGACAGAGCTTCGGGAAGTATTGATTCAACTGCGCAACCCGGCCACCCAGGTACGGATTTCTCTCGATCAGAAAAACATCTTTTCCGACTTCAGCGGCTTCCAAGGCGGCCGTAAGCCCGCTTATGCCACCGCCAACGACAAGTACAGCACCTGCGGGTGCGCTGCGTTCGTCTGTCATGCCTTCCTCCATTTAAGTAAAATTATTTAGGTGTGAAAACGTGCTTTTTTGGCTCAATCGACCAAAATGGTCCTTATTTCGCCTGGCCTTCTCAGCCAAAAAAACCGGCCGCCCACCTCATAGAAAAATCTCCAGGCACCTTTGGGGTGCCTGGAGATTTCTAATTACCGTTATACCAGTTGCGTGGTGAAACTTAGATCCACGGCTCGGTCTCAACGATGTTGATGCAGTTAACCTTTTCACACTTCCACTCCTGGGTTGCAGGGTCGAAGGTGGAGTTAACAAATGCCTTCCAGTTGGCATCGTCACAGGTCGGGTAGTCAGACCGGTAGTAGAAGCCGGGGTAGCGGCTCTCTTTCCGGAACTCGATGTGACGGATGTGGGTCTCTACACACCAGATACGATGGTAGTTCTCCCAAGCGCGCATCAACTCATGCAGATCGCCGGCAGCCATCAGCTCGGCATCTTCACGCAGCATGCGGAGAAGATCGAGGCAGATGTTCAGCAGCTTGCCAGAGGTCATGTAGTAGGTTGCAACACCGCCGCCGTACTCATCGGTGGCCTTCATCAGGCGCATCATGATACCGGCAGGCTTGCAGTAGTTGGGGTTAACGTCGGCAGCGGTGGAAGCGCCAACGTGCTGGAGGTAACGCTTAACCGGTGCGTATACTTCGTCAGCGTACTCCTGAGCGGACTTCGGCAGCTCGGGCTTGAAGGAAGCATTGTCACGGCAGAACTTAACCATCTGCTTGGCAACGATACGACCCTCGGCATGAGAACCGGAGGAGAACTTATGACCGGATGCGCCAACGCCGTCGCCTGCGGTGAACAGACCGTCAACGGTGGTCATGCGGTTGTAGCCCCACTTGTACTGATGGCTACGGGGACCGTCAACAGTCGGAACCCAAGCCTCGTCCGGACCGGAGGTCCAGATGCCGCAACAACCGGAGTGAGAACCGAGCATGTACGGTTCGGTCGGCATGATCTCGGAACCAACCTTCTCGGGCTCGATGTTCGCACCGGCCCAGAGACCAGCCTGACCAACGGACATGTCGAGGAAGTCTTCCCAAGCCTCGGACTCGAGGTGCTTCCAGTACTTCTTCACTTCCTTCTCGTCGAGGCCAGCAGCCTTCTTCGCCTCGAGGAACGCGTTCAGCGCTACGTCGGTAGCCATGTAGATCGGGCCGCGGCCAGCCTTCAGCTCGTTGAGCATCAGGTGGTTACGCAGACAGGTCGGGGTTACGGCAGAAGCGCCGTACGGCATGAACTTCTCGAGCTCACCCTTCACTGCATCGCTGTTGGCGTAGAACTCGCCCAGGCCGTTCTGTACTTTGGCCTTGAAGAGAAGGAACCATGCACCAACCGGTCCGTAGCCATCTTTGAAACGAGCGGGCGTGAAGCGGTTTTCCATCATGGTCAGGGTGGCGCCAACCTGTGCACACATTGTGTAGGTGGAACCAGCATTCCATACGGGGTACCAGGCGCGACCCTTACCCTCACCGGTGGACCGGGGACGGAAGATGTTTACTGCGCCGCCGCATGCACACAGAGCGGTCTTGCAACGGAAAACGTGAACCTTGTTCTCGCGGGTGGAAAAACCAACAGCGCCAGCGATCTGGTTTGCTTTGTTCTTGTCAAGGATCAGCTTAACAATGAACACGCGCTCCATGATGTTCTCGTCGCCGAGAGCGGTTTTGGCGGGCTCAGCAACGATGCACTTGTAGGACTCACCGTTGATCATGATCTGCCACTTACCGGTACGAACCGGCTTGCCGCCTTCGGTCAACTTCGGAGCCGGCTGTGCGCCGTCGAGGTTGTTGCCGTTGGCATCGAGCTTCCAAACGGGCAGGCCCCACTCTTCGAAAAGATGTACGGAATCGTCAACGTGACGGCCCAGATCGTAGATCAGGTCTTCACGAACAACGCCCATGAGATCGTTACGAACCATTTTTACATAGTTCTCGATCTTGTTGTCGCCAATGTAGGTGTTGATGGCGGAAAGGCCCTGGGCAACAGCGCCGGAACGCTCCATGGATGCCTTGTCCACCAGCTTGATCTTCATGTCGGCGGGTGCCCATTTCTTGATCTCGAAAGCAGTACCGCATGCGGCCATACCACCACCGATGATCAGAACGTCTACATCGTGCTCGACAACCTCAGGGTTGGCAACGGCGGGCAACTCACCCAGCGGCTTATTAGGTAACGCCATAGTAAATCTCCTTAAGAAATTGTATTAATTCAGTTGATTATCCAAAAAACTTACTTGGCAAGCATGGTCGGCGCGGGCAACTGCTTCTCGGTGGAGAGCAACTCGTCGTCCAGGTTCGTGCATTTCAGCGCCGGATATGCATTGGCAGCACCCTCAGCGGTGGTCCGCACGGGGAACTTGAAACGCTTCATGTTGCCGTTACGAAACTTAACGGTCCACATGATGGAATCGGAACTCCGCATCGGATGCACCTGACCACCCATGGGCACGAAGTCGTTGTAGCCACGAACGGCAATGGCGCCCTGCGGACAGATCTTTACACAGGAGTAACACTCCCAGCATGCATCGGGCTCCTGATTGTACGCCCGCATCTCCTCTTTGTTCAAGACCATCAGGTCATTGGGGCAGATGTACATGCAGGCAGTTTTGTCACCACCCTTGCAGCCGTCACATTTAGAAGGATCTACGTAACTTGGCATTCACTAACCTCCTCACTTGGATTGAATTTTCCGAACTCCGATTGTACGAAATTCGCGTTTACCTTATCAAGGACAGCCGCCCTGGCTCAAGCCGGCCCGAAGCACGTGCCTTCGAAGACAGACCTTCACCCTCTTGACTATCTGGACTACCGAACCGCATTTCGGAAAGGCTCTGGAGCTTTCCCTGCCGCGCACACAAACGGCTAATTTCACGTATTTTTTCCACTGGTTTGCATAAAACTGAAGAGCGACTCATTTTTTAGAACATTGGTCTGTATAATTTCTCACCTGATAAAAGTCAAGAAAAAAACATTGCCCGCACCCTCCTCCGCGGAGCCCGCGGGCGCGATCTCTTTCGCCCCTGTTTTCCTATTTCCCGGTCGGGATTCTTCACCAGCACCTTGCCTTTTCGCAGAGCGTATGAGGGCAAGGCACTCTTTGCGAGGCGCTTTGAAAATGCCATTCTCCCAAGCTTTCCAGGCCTCTTCTTTCCCCGCAAGAAATGAATTTGACAGAGAGCGTTCCCGTGGTTACTGTGTTGCCAAAATCGACCCGGACATCGTCACGCTGTGTCGATATGCCGGGCAAAAACCGCAGAAAGAACCGGAGGGATTTCCCTTCCGTAAGCCAAGGCTCCATGCTTGCAGCATCCAGACTTCTTCGATGTGCTCGCCTTTTCTGCCTTAACAATACATTCCGTGAAGGTCCTTACCATGAGCAAGTCACAACAGACGCCGCAATCCGCCCCTTTTAGCAAGTCCCTGTTCGGTTCGGACAACAACCCCAGCAATATCATGCCTGCCAAGCTCACGGCCGACAGCACCCTGAAATTTCGCTGCCATCCCGGAGTTTCCTGCTTTACCAATTGCTGCGGCAATATCAATATCATTTTGACCCCGTATGATATTCTGCGCATCAGACGGCCTTTAAACCTGACCGCCGATGAATTTCTCCTGCGCTTCACCACCCCCGTATACCTTGAGAAGACGGATCTCCCCGGGGTAAAGATCCATCTCGACGAGAATGGCCGCTGCCCTTTTGTTACGGAGGAAGGCTGCACCATCTATCCGTACAGGCCGACGACCTGCCGCTATTATCCGGTGGGAATGTCTTACTTTCACGCGGCCGGCAACGAGGGAACAGCGGCAGAGGAATTCTACTTCCTCGTCAAGGAGCCCTATTGCAAGGGGCACGAAGAGCCGAAGGAGCAAACCATCCGCGAGTGGCGGATTGACCAGGGGATTGACGAATCAGACGAGATGAACCGGGAATGGATGGAAATCGTCATGCGCCGCAAGTCGTTCGGCCTGCAGGCAACCTTGAGCGAGCCGGCCCAGAAGATGTTTTTCATGGCCAGCACCGATCTTGATAAATTCAGGGATTTTGTTTTCAACAGCTCCTTTCTGGAGACCTATGATGTCGACGAGGAAACCCTGGCGAAAATCAAAACAGACGATATCGCCCTCATGAAGTTTTCCTGCAAATATTTGGCCTCTTCCATCTTCGGCACCAAGGATCTGGCCATAAAGGCGGAAAAGGTCAAGGAACGGGTGGAGAAGAACAAAGCCAACCAAGGCGAGGTGGAAAAACAGGCCATGGAAACCTACGAAGAGCTTCGCCGCGACCATGAGCTGCTCAAGAAGAAAATCGAAACGCAGAAAAAAGTTGAAAAGAAAAGCTGATCACCCAACGGGGAGGGCAATCGCAAAGGTGGTTCCCTCCCCTTCCTTGCTGTCCACGGTTATTGTTCCCTGGTGGCTGTCGACGATGTTTTTGGCGATGGCCAGACCAAGCCCGGTACCCCGGTTTTTGTCCGTATAAAACGGGGTAAAGATATGGCCCTGTTTTTCCAGGGACATCCCCTCCCCGGTATCGGTGACAATCAGCAGCGCCATGCCCGTTGCCTTCTCATATCTCGTTTCCACCGAAAGTTTTCCTCCTTCCGGCATTGCCTGCACACTGTTGACCAGAATATTGAGACAGGCTCTGTACATCAGTCCCTGATCCAAGGAAATCCGCGGTATATTTTCACTCAACGCGGTTTTCAGAACAATGTTCCGCTGCTCCAGCTCCGGCGCCATAAATCTAAGCAGCTTATCGAAAAGCTCATTCACCGAGGCCGACGCCATTTTCGGCTCCTGGGGCCGGGCAAAATCCAGAAATTCGCGCACGATTCCGTCAAGCCTGCCTGTTTCCTCCACGATAATCTCAGCCAAGTGTTCATTGCCCGGCGCCACGCTCTTGAGGCGTTTCCCCAAGATATCCGCGGTACTGCGGACAATGCCCAGCGGATTTTTAATCTCATGGGAAACCGAGGCCACCATCTTACCGAGGGTGGCAAGCCTCTGACTTTGGTGCAGTTGCTGCTCAAGACGGCGACGTTCTTCGGCCCGCGCCTCGATGATCCGGTCCGCCCGCGCGACAATAAACCCGAGCACCACAAACAGCGCCGACATGATCAGCATGGAGGTGAGGATGATGGTGCCCTGCAATTTGGTGATCGCCACCACATCCTCCGAGAGATCCTGAACAACCTCGATAACCCCCATGATCACGTCCCGTTTCTGGTTATTGACCTGGTACTGCCGAAAGGGAATGAAGGTGCTCAATTGCGAGGAAATGGGCTGCGCGCCGGGAAGCAGGTTTAGCAGGGTGCCGGTGGAACGGACAACGGAATTGTTGTTGCCGGCCAGGGCCTTGCGGTACTCTATCCCGCCTTCTCCGGTGCGGCCGATGCGGGAGGCCATCGTACTGTAGGATATGATGTTTTCCTTGGAATCGAAAATGGTAACCGCCTGAATCCGCATGCCGTGCGTGGCATTGCGCACAACGGCATCAAGCCGGGCAAACTGTTCGGGCTTGCGCAGGGCAATCTTTCCATAACGCACCACCGTGGGCAGGACAAATTGCTGGAACACCTGGTGGCTGAGGTTTTCGGCAACAACAAAGGCGTACGCCTCGCTCCGCTCAAGAAGAACCTTTTTGGCGTGATTTGAAATGATCCAGGAAAGGACCAGGGTGAAAAGGAGAAAAACCGCAAAGCCGGTATAGGAAAAAAACTTGACCAGCCGAAACGGTTTCAGACTGGCGATACTGGCCGCGTCGTCCTGCGTTTTTTTCCCTTCAATCATGACACACCCCACATCGCCTGCACTGTGATGTGTCACAGGCAATCGTTGATTTTTCTTCCAGCGCCTTCCGGTATTCAGCCCAGAGATACTGCCGGTTAATCCCATGGTCGATGATCTCCCAGGGGAAAATCTCCTCCTGGCCGCGCTGGCGCATGGCATACGCTTCCGGTTCTATGCCGCACCCCTGCATGGTCTGCCGCCAGTTTTGCCGTCCCTGGAGCATGGCATACAATGCCATGCCGACCCTACGGTCTCCCCGGGCCAGCACGGCCTGATAAAAAGCATTGCCGGGTTGATCGACAACCAAGCGGGTATTGGCCATCCCCGTTACACCCTTGCGCAGGAATTTTATGCTGTTTTTAAGCGTTGTCAATGGGGCAAAGCCATGAAACTGGAAGGGGGTCCAGGCTTTAGGCACAAAGCTGTTGACGCTGAGGGTTATATTGCCCATGCGCCCCGTCTCCCGCCCTACCCCGAGCAAGGTTTTTCTCACCTTGTCCGTCAGGTGCAACAATTCCACCAAATCGTCCTCGGTTTCCGTTGGCAGGCCGATCATGAAATAGAGCTTGAGATGATTGATCCCGGCCCTGGCCAGGGCCTCGGCCGCACACAACACATCCTGCTCGCTGATCCCTTTATTGATGACCCTCCGGAGCCTTTCCGAACCGCCGTCCGGCGCGATGGCCGCGCTTTTCAGCCTGCTTTGCGCAAGCAGGCCGCAGAGTTCGTTGCTGATCGCATCAGCCCGCAAGGAGGAAAACGACAGGGTGCAGCCTTCGCGCAACAAGTACTCGGCGATCCGGGCGAGGTCCTCGCCCCGCGCCATCTCCATCCCCAACAGACCCACCCGCTGTATCTCCTTGGGCCGCTCGGCCAGACCGGCAAGGATGCTTTCCGCTTGCCAGAGGCGGGGCGGGCGATACACGAATCCCGCCGCGCAGAACCGGCACCCGCGACTGCAGCCGCGGCCAAGTTCGGTGAGGAACAGGTTTGCGAATTCGGCCTCCGGGCTCAAGAGCTTCGAGTGCCCGGCCACCCGGGATTGCGCAAGCACCACCCGCCGCACCCGGGCCGGCGCTTCCGAGTCGGCCTCGATACCGGCCAGGATGCCGTCCTCTCCGTATCGCATGGCATAGAAGCGCGGAACATAACAGCCGCTGAACTCCCGGACGATTCCCCTGAGCAGCGCTTCCGGCTCTTCCGCGCTCAGATGGTCGGCAAGATGGGCCATGAGTTGCGGGAGAATCGGCTCCGCTTCCCCGACCACAAAGAGATCCACAAAGGGGGCCAAGGGTTCCGGGTTGATAAAGGAGGCAACGCCGCCGCCGATGACAAGGGGCTGGCCAGGCCGGTACCTGCTGGTGGTTGCACTGCGCCTTTCGGCCAGAGGTTCAATGCCGCCGGCCGAAAACAAGGCCAGCAGATTGAAGAAGTCCTGTTCGAAGCTGAGGGAACAGAGGATGACAGGAAAATCGCGGAGGGGGCGTCCCGATTCCAGGGAAACCGGGGGCTGATTGTCCTGATAAAAAAAACGCTCGCACACAAAGCCAGGCAGGCTGTTTACCAGGGCATAGACGAGCTGAAAACCCAGGTTGGAATTGCCCAGGCCGTACCGGTTTGGAAAGATGAGGGCAACCGGCAGCAACCCTTTCCATTTTTTGCGCTGCGTCCCTTTTTCGCTGGCAAGGAAATCATCGGATGCAGGCTGGCGCTGGCGCATAGGGTCCATATCGAATCTGCCGGAAAGCAGCGGAAACTCCGGCAGCGGTTAAAAGCGGGCAGCCACTGCGCACCGCTTTGTCTTGATTTTCCTACATGACACAGTCGATTATGCAAAAACAGCACGGCGCCACGCTGCAAAGACGCAAGCTCACGCGAGCAACTCTTTGTTTTGTGCAAACAATTCGTCGCGCCTTTGCGTCTTCGCGTTGTTTCTTTCGCTGCTACACTTTTCTAACTTTCATTCCTGCGCAAGAAGGTCGGACGGTCGTAGTCCTGCTCGTTTAAAATATTGTTGGCATAGGATCTCTGTATGCCGTTGGCCACGGCGCGGCCTGCGGCCATGCCTTGCTCCCCTTTTCTAAACGGCAGCGGCTGCGCGGCGGGCTCCCGCTTTTTGGGCATGAGCTGCACCTTGTCCGGCAGCTCCTCGATCTCCTCCACGGTATCGCGGATACCGGTGGCAATAACCGTTACCTGCAGCTCATCGCCCAGATTCTCGTCAAAGATGACGCCCAGGATGATATTGGCATCCTCGTGCACTTCCTGGTAAATCTTGGTGGTGGCCTCGGTCACCTCGGGCATGGTCAGGGTCTCCCGGCTGGCGGAGATATTGACCAAAACCCCCCTGGCGCCGTCGATGCTGATATCTTGCAAGAGCGGGCTGTTGATCGCCATGTTCACCGCTTCCACGGCCCGGTTTTCGCCCACCCCGTAACCGGAGCCCATGAGGGCCTGGCCCATCTCGTTCATGATCGCCCGCACGTCGGCAAAGTCGGGGTTGATGTAGCCGGGCAGGTTGATCAGGTCGGTGATGCCTTTGACCGCCTGCACCAGGACATCGTCGGCCATCTTCATCCCGTCGATGAAACGGGTTCCCTTCTGGCTCAGGGAGATGAGCCGGTCATTGGGAATGGTGATGATGGTGTCCACATGCTCTTTCAGGTTCTTCCAGCCGAGCTCGGCATTTTTCATCCGGGCCCTGCCCTCGAAGGCAAAGGGCTTGGTCACGACACCCACGGTCAACGCGCCCAGCTCCTTGGCTATCCGGGCCACCACCGGCGCGGCCCCGGTGCCGGTGCCGCCGCCCAGCCCGCAGGTGACAAAAACCATGTCGCAGTCCTTCAACTGCTTTCGTATTTCGTCGATGGACTCCTCCGCCGCTTCCCGGCCCCTTTCAGGGTTGGCGCCGGCCCCCAGTCCCTTGGCGACATTCTTGCCAAGCTGCAGCCGGACATCGGCCTTGGATTTTTCCAGATCCTGGATATCGGTGTTGCCGGCGATGAATTCCACCCCGAGGATATTGCTATCCACCATGGTGTTGACCGCATTGCCCCCGCCGCCACCAACGCCAAAAACCCTGATCTTTGCCCGTGATTCTGTTTCCGCGAATTTAAAAGTCATATCCTGCTCTCCCTGTTCAAGGTCATTGACCTGCTCCCAACATCGCCTGGCGCCTGATGAGCGTGTTTACACTATCCCCTTAAACCAGTCCTTCATCCGACCGGTAAATCTCCCTACCATTCCCCCCTTGGGCCGTTTGAATCTTTCCCCCGGCCCATTCTTCATGCCATAGACAACCAGACCAACGCCGGTTGCCCACTGCGGCGTGCCCACCACATCCACTACCCCGCCGATATTTTCCGGACGGCCGATGCGGACCGGCAGGTCAAAAATCTGCTCCGCCAGCTCTTCCATGTTGTCCAGCAGGCACGAGCCCCCGGTCAGTACCATGCCGGCGTTGATCATTTCCTTGTGCTTGGAATCGAGCAGTTCCTGGTTGATCAGGGTGAGCATCTCCTCAACCCGGGGTTCGAGGATCTCTCCCATGACCCTGCGGGAAAGCTTTCGATTCTTTCTCCCCCCAACGCTGGGAACCTCGATGACCTGATCCTTGTCGATGAGCGAGGCCAGGGCGCAGCCGTACTCCTCCTTGAGCCTTTCCGCCTCCTTCTGCGGGGTGCGCAGGCCGATGGACAGATCGTTGGTCAGGTTCTGGCCGCCCAATCCCAAAACAAAAGTATGCTTGATGGTCCCGTCGGCAAAGATCGCCAGATCGGCGGTGCCGCCGCCGATGTCCAGCAGCCCGACCCCCAGCTCCATTTCTTCCCGGGTCAGGACCGCGCCCGCCGAGGCCAGAGGCTCGAGCACCACATCCGTCACCTGTAAGCCGGCGCGGTTGCAGCATTTAACAATGTTATGCACCGCGGTTGCCGAACCGGTCACAATATGCACATCCGCTTCGAGGCGGACGCCGGTCATGCCGATGGGGTCCTGGATATCGGCCTGGCCGTCAACCATGAACTCTTGGGGCAGCACATGGATTACCTCCTGGTCCGGCGGAATGGGCACGGCCCGGGCCGCATCCACCACCCGGTCGATGTCGTCCTGTCTGATCTCGTTATGCTTGATGGCGATCAAGCCGTGGCTGTTGAAGCTCTTGATGTGGCTGCCGGCAATGCCCACATACACCGAACCGATCTCGCAGCCGGCCATGCGTTCCGCCTCTTCCACCGCCTGCCGGATCGAGTGCACGGTGCTCTCGATATTGACCACCACCCCGCGGCGCAGTCCCACCGAGGGGTGCCTGCCTATGCCGATGATATCAATCCGGGTGTCATGGACCTCGCCGACCACCACGCAGATCTTGGTGGTGCCGATATCCAGCCCGACAATTAGATCGCCACGTTCTTCATGTGCCATTTGTTCACCTTTAGTCGATTCCGCGACACGTCACGCCACCGACGGTTATCACAATCCCACCCTTTGCTTCTTTGCTGCCGACCGGTGCCCGTTCCCGCCGGACATGCTTTCATGCCCCTGCGCGAAGGTCGGATGAGATGGTTACCACCTCATCCCGCCTCGTCAAAACCCACCAGCACCTGATTGCGCCCATAGTCCATCCTGACATAGGCGGCTTTTTCAAACTCCTTGCTCTTGTACAACTTGTACAGCACCTTGGTCAGCCAGTAATATTTGGTCCCCACATTGCCTGTTCCCAGATCGATGGGAAAAGGCCGGTCCACCAGATAGAGGATGATATTTTCGTCCCCGTCCACGTGGAGTTCCGAGATATTCTGCTTCGGCAGAATGGAACTCCCCTGCCCCGCGTATTTGATGAACTGCAGGGCCGCGCCCAGTTGCGAATCCTTGAGGTTTCTCGGCCATTCCTCCCTTTTCATCCCGGTGATGATGGGATAATCCATATCCTCGGGCGGCAGCACCTGGGCAAAGGCTACGCCGTTCTGGTCAAGATAGAACAACCCGTTGTCGAGGCTGGCAATGGCCACCGGCAACCGCTCTTTGACAACAATGGTCAAACGGTTGGGCCAGTCCCTTGCAATCTCCACCGACTCGACCCATTCATGGGCCTCGATCCCAGCCTTCACCCGCTTGATGTCCAAGGCCAGCAGATTGCTGTGCACATCCACCCCACTCATCTCAAGGATGAGATTCTTGGTGGTCCTCCGGCACCCCTCAATGTTGGTGGCGGTTATCTGGAAAAAATCCGCCCGCCCCAAGGCTTTATAAACAATAAAGCCGACCGCGCCAAAGCCTGCCACCAGCAGCAGAAAACCAACCCCGAGAATGGCCAGTTTTTTCCTGAGATCCAGGCTCCGGCTTTTTCTGCCGCTCCCGTAACGCTGCTGTATGGACTTTTCCTTTCGCAAAACCGTTTGTGCCCTTTTGGTCTGTATCGCTTACAGAATATGCACTTCCGGCTCCAACCACACACCGAATCGCGCTGCCACCTTTTCCTGCACCAACTGCATCAGGCCGAGAAAATCCTGGGCCGTGGCAGAACCGGTATTCACCAGAAAATTAGCATGCACCTCGGAAACCTCGGCGCCACCCACCCGAACGCCCTTGAGTCCCGCATCCTGGATGAGTTTTCCGGCGGCGGGCAAGCCTGCCGGATTTTTAAAAAACGACCCGGCATTGGCCAACCCCTGGGGCTGCTTGCCTTTCCGGTCGCCCATCAACCGGGCGCATCGTGCCTCAATCTCCTGCCGATCACCGGCCAGCAGCAAAAACTCCGCGGCCGCCACGAGCATCCCTTCTGTTTCCAGGTGCCGATATGAAAGACACAGACCGGATTTTTCCCGTTCCACACACTCCCCGGACTGGGCCAAAAACGTTACCGAGGACAACGGTTCTCCCATCTCCTTGCCCCAGGCGCCGGCATTCATGACCACCGCCCCGCCCACCGAGCCCGGAATACCCGCGGCAAACTCCAGCCCCTGCAATCCCTGCCCGGTGCACCAGTTGACCAGCTTCATCAGGCTGCAACCAGCCTCAACCCGGACCAGAAACTCTCCGGGCTTTTCCCCGGCCCGCTGCGCAATGGTTGCGAACTTCCGGCCCAGCATGACAATGACCCCGTCATAGCCTGCATCGGCAACAAGGAGATTGCTGCCCCGGCCAATCACCCTCCAGCAAACCCCGAGTCGCGCCAGCACAGCGATGAGGCTTTGCAACTCTTCCCGGCTGGCGGGCATGGCGATGGCCCTGGCCGGACCGCCCACCTGCAGGGTGCACCAGCGGGCCATGGGGCTGTCCCATTCGATCTCCCCGGGCCACCGCGCACGCAGTTGCTCCGACCACCCCTTGTCTACCCCTTTTTTCATCGGCCTCTGTTCCAATAATTGCAACCCCGTCCTTGCCGGACGCCGTTGCAAACCACAGACCTTAGCAGGCAGCATGCGCCTGCTCCATTTTCCGGAGAAGTTCCTCGCCGGCCTGGTGGATATTTCCGGCCCCCAAGGTCAAGACTATATCTTCCGGCTGCACCATGGCCAGCACCGTGCGCGGCAGGGACCCGACATCCGCGACAAAATGAGCATTTTTCTGGCCGTGCAGCTTGATCTCCTGCAACAGCGCCGAGCCGCTTATTCCCTCGATGGGGGTCTCGCTGGCCGCATATATTTCCGTCAGCAGCAGGACATCCGCCTCGTGGAAGGCAGTGCTGAATTCCTTGAACAATCCGGCTGTGCGTGTGTAACGATGGGGCTGGAACATGACGATGAGCCGCTTTCTCGGCCAGGCCGAGCGCATGGCTGCCAGGGTCGCCCTGATTTCCGTGGGATGGTGGCCATAATCATCAATGACCATGACCCCATCGACCTCTCCCTTGATCTGCAAGCGCCGCTGGACACCGCTGAATGTCTTCAGGGCGTTCTGAATGACCGCAAAGGGAATCTCCAGCTCCAGGGCCACGGTTATAGCGGCCAGGGCGTTATAGACATTATGCAGCCCCGGAACATTGAGGGTTATCTCCCCCAGCACCTCCGTATTCCGGCAGACCTCGAACACCGAGGTCAAGCCCTGGGCCGTCACGGCCCTGGCGTGGACATCGGCCTGACTGGTCAGGCCGTAGGTGATCACCCTTTTCCTGATCTGGGCCAGGATCGAGGCAACATTGGCATCATCCAGACAGACAACCGCGGCCCCGTAAAAGGGGAGCTTTTCGATGAATTCCAGGAAGGCGCCCTTGATCTCCTCGATATCCCGGTAATGGTCCAGATGCTCCAGGTCGATATTGGTCACGATTTCAAGCACCGGGGACAATTTCAGGAAAGAGCCGTCGGACTCGTCCGCCTCGGCAACCAGAAATTCCCCCTCGCCCAGCTTGGCGTTGGTGCCCAGGCTGTTCACCTTGCCGCCGATCACCACCGTGGGATCAAGGCCTGCCTCGGCCATCAGCCAGCCGACCATGGAGGTGGTGGTGGTCTTGCCGTGGCTGCCGGCCACGCCGATGCCGTACTTTTTAAGACGCATGAGCTCGGCCAGCATCTCCGCCCTGGGGATGACCGGGATATGCGCGGCCCGGGCCGCCTGCACTTCCGGGTTATTCTCCCGCACCGCCGAGGAAATCACCACCACATCCGCCCCGGCAATCCATTGCCCCTGATGCCCGGTGTGGACCGTGCCGCCCAGATCGGCCAGCCGCCTGGTTATCTCGGTTTCCCGCAGGTCCGAACCGCTCACGGTGTAGCCGAGGTTCAGGAGCAGCTCGGCGATGCCGCTCATGCCGATACCGCCGATGCCCACGAAATGGATATGTTGCGTTTTCTTATACATGGACCTTTGTCCTTAATCCGCGCCGCTCAAGCGGCCAACAACGCTATGCTTTTTTCCACAATGGCGGCTGTCGCCTCCGGCCGAGCAAATTCCTTCATCCGCGTTGCCATGGACTGCAGCCGGGGCACATCGTTCAACAGCCCCCATATCGCCTCCCGCAGCTTCGGGCCATCGAGGTCCCGCTCCTGAAACATCAGGGCGGCCCCGCCAGCCACCAGAAACGCCGCATTGGTCGTCTGGTGATCATCGGCCGCATACGGAAAGGGGATCAAAATCGCCGGCCTGCCCAGCACCGCCAGCTCCGCCAGGGTGGTCGCCCCGGCCCGGGAGACAACCAGGTCCGCATCCCGATAGGCCGCCGCCATATCGCTGATAAAGGAAGAGACTTGGGCCGTGACCCCTGCCGCAGCGTAAGCCTTGCGCACCCACTCTTCATCGCTGTTTCCCGTCTGGTGCCGGATCTGAACCGGCTCCCCGGACTGGTTCTGGGCAAAGGCCTCCACCATCAGGGAATTGACCCGGTGCGCGCCCTGACTGCCTCCCAAAACCAGCACCGTCTTGCTTGCAACCTGATCCTTCCGCCGGCCGGCCTCCTGGAGCAGTTCCGCCCGCACCGGATTGCCGGTCAGCACCGCCTTGCCCCGGGGGAAAAAATCCTCGGAGCCGGGGATGGAAATATATACCTGGTCGACGATTTTTCCAAGCATCCTGTTGGCCATTCCCGGAATTGAATTCTGCTCATGGATGCAGGTTTTCACCCCCAGGAGCCGTGCCGCCAGCACCACCGGTCCGGTCACGTAGCCGCCCACCCCCAAAACCAACTGCGGCTTGAAGGCGCGGACCAGTCGCAACGCCTGCCAAAGGCTGATGGGAAGCTGGGCCATGCTCTTGACTGTCCCCAAAAGCGATTTCCCCTTCAAGGGCAGGCAAACGATTGATTTCTTCTCAAAGGCGCGGTCAGCCAGGGTCTTGTTGTCTATGGCCCGGTCCGTGCTGACAAAAAGGATCTTGCCTTGGGGAAACCGGCGCAGCATCTCTTCGGCCACGGCAATGCCGGGAAAAAGATGCCCTCCTGTTCCGCCTCCGGTCACGATCATCCGCATGGACAGCCACCCATTCCTTATTGCCCGACAGCCAGACTGCGGTTTCCGCCACTTCTCGCCAGCAGCCAATCCTGCGCCCGCGCCATGGTCTGGTGAAAACAATCCGGGCAGTAGCCATGGGAAACCCTGGTTTCCTTGCTTGATTGTCCCTGTATCCACCCGGTCCGGCTCTTGGTTTTCTGGCACACACAGCACACTGTTTGCATAAACCCGTCCTCGCCCTGTTGTCGCCCCCAAGCCGTGCCCCCCTCAGAGACTTGGCTTCCAGGCGTTTTTCCCGACCGTTGCCGCTAGCGCGCTTCCTGCCCCGCCAATCTGCTGACCGCCTGGGCAAACACCTCGCCCCGGTGGCTGTAGCTTCTGAACATGTCAAAACTCGCGCAGGCAGGTGAGAGCAACACCGCGTCTCCCTTCTCCGCCATTGAACTTGCCAGCCTTACCGCTTCGTCCATTTCCGCGGCAAAGGCTATCCGGGTGGTCTCGGCGAAAGCCCTGGCCATTTCTTCCCTTGCCTCGCCGATCAGAACCATGGCCCGAACCTTTTCCCGCACCAAGGGGCGCAGCATCTCGTACCCCCCGCCCTTGCCCCGGCCTCCGGCAATGAGCACCACCTGCTGCTTCATGCCGCCCAAGGCGGAATACACCGCCCCGATATTGGTGGCCTTGGAATCGTCGTAGTAGGAGATTCCATTGATCTCATCCACCAGGGCCAGCCGGTGCGGCAACGGCGCGAATCCGGCCAGGCTCTGCTGAATATCCGCCGGGCTGCACCCCAGGGCCCGGACCGCGAGAATTGCCGCCATGGCGTTTTCGGTGTTTGGCGCCTGGTCAAGAGGGGTTCCGGCCAATTCGTATTCCTCGGTTTTCTTGCCCGGCTCGCCCTTCGCGACAATGCGGACCTTGGTTCCGCTGAGGAAGGCCGCCATCCCGGTCGTTTCGCAGGCGCTGTATTGCCGGATTTCGCCCAGTAGCGGCCAGGGGCTCGTTTTTTCCGACTCTTTGCCCAGCCATCCGGCAATCACAGGATCGTCCCCGTTGACCACGGCCACGTCGCCGGGCTGCTGGTTTTTAAAGAGCGACATCTTGGACTCGACATAGGCCTCATAGGAGGCATACCGATCCAGGTGGTCCGGGGTGATATTGAGCAGCACTCCCACCCGGGGATGGAACTCTCCACCGCTGTCCAGTTGAAAGCTGCTCACCTCAAGAACCACCACCTCACATTCCTGGGGCCCGGCAAGATATTCGGCCAGGGGAGTCCCGAGATTGCCGCCCACAAAGACCTTCTTGCCGCTACCGGCCAGCAGATCGCCGATCAGGGTAGTCACCGTGCTCTTGCCGTTGGTGCCGGTCACCGCCACCAGGGTCCCTTTCAGGAAATCCTTGGCCAGGGCGAGCTCGCCCACCACCGGGATGCCTTTTTGCCGGGCAGCGGCAAGGGGCGCTATGTCGAGCGGGACGCCCGGGCTTACCAGAATACAATTCGCCGATGTTAAAAGCTCAGAGGTATGGCCGCCAGTTTCAACAAAAACTCTTTTCTCCTTCAGCCACCGAACCAAGTCTCCTTCAAGGTTCTCCTGACGGCCACCCTCTGAAACCGATATTTTCACACCCAGATTAAGCAGGAACCGCACCGCGGAAACACCGGACTTGCCAAGACCCACCACGACAACATGGGCTCCGGGCTGCAGTATTTCCTTGAGGTTCCAATTCATCCTTTCATCTTCTCCGATTTTCCTAACGCAACTTCAAGGTTGCCAGAGCGCTCAAGCCCAGGACGATGGAAACGATCCAGAACCGAATCACCACCTTGGGCTCCGTCCACCCCTTCTTCTCAAAATGGTGATGAAACGGGGCCATGAGAAAGATCCTTTTGCCGCCGGTCATCTTGAAAAAACCCACCTGGAGGATGACCGAAAGCGCCTCCATGACAAAGACCCCGCCGACAATGACCAGCAGCATCTCCTGCTTGATGATGATCGCCACCATGCCCAGGGCGGCGCCCAAGGCCAGGGAGCCAACATCCCCCATGAAAATCTGGGCCGGATAGGCGTTAAACCAGAGGAAACCGAGGCTGGCCCCCACCAGGGCGCCGCACAGAATGGCAACCTCACCGGCCCCCGGCACATAGGGAATCTGCAGATATGCCGCCAGCCCGGCATGCCCGGCCAGATACGAAAAAAGCAGATAGACGCTGCTCGTCACCACCGTGGGCCCGGTGGCCAAGCCGTCTAGGCCATCGGTGAGATTCACCGCGTTGGAGGCGCCGACCACCACCAGGATGGCGAAAGCCACATAATAGGTGCCCAGGTCGGGCTGGATATTCTTTAAAAATGGAAAGCTCAAGTGTCCGTCAAAATTCGGGTTGAAATAGATGAGCAACCCGGCAATGGAAGCGCCGAGGATCTGCCAGAACATCTTGCCCCGGGCGCTCAAGCCTTTGCTGTTCTGCTTCTTTATCTTGCGGTAGTCGTCATACGCGCCGATACCCCCGAACCACAGGGTCACCCCGAGGATGATCCAGACAAAGGAGTTCGACAAATCGACCCAGAGCAGGGTGGTCACGGTCACGGCAAAGAGGATGAGCACCCCCCCCATGGTGGGAACCCCCCGCTTGCTGAAATGGCTGGCCGGGCCGTCGTCCCGCACCACCTGGCCGATCTGGTTTTCCTGCATCATCTTGATGAACCGGTTGCCGCACAGCAGCAGGATCAAAAAAGCGGTCAGCGTGGCGCCGATGGCGCGGAAGGTGATATAGCGAAAGACATTCAGCGCGCTGAAGTAGCTGTGGAGCGGATAGAGAAGATGATAGAGCATGGTGCGTTCCTTAGCCCTGCTTCTCAAGCAGATCGTGAGTGATTGTTTCCATCCGCATCCCGCGTGACCCCTTTACCAGCACCCAATCTCCCTGCCGCAAAAGGCCCGCGCCGATGCTCTCGCGCAGCCAATCGCCGATCTGTTCCTTCGTGCTGAAAAACATTGCCTTTTTCTTGCTCATTCCAGCCTTCCAGGCCGCTCCGACCAGGGTTTCGGCAAATTCCCCCACTGCCAGCAACCCATCGAAGCCGAGCCGCGCCACAGCCCTGCCGATGTCCTGATGGGCGGCGATACTCTGTGTCCCAAGCTCCAGCATGTCGCCGAGGACAGCCACCTTCTTGTGAGTGCGATCCATCTGGTGCAGGGTCTCAAGCGCGGCCAGCATCGAAGAGGGGTTGGCATTGTACGCGTCGTTCACCAGCCTGATTCCGCCGATGAGCTTCTGCACCTGAAGCCGTTTTTCAAAGGGCGCGAAACTCTCAAGCCCGGCCACTATATCGGGAAACTTCACCCCGGCCGCATGGGCCATGGCAGCCGCGGCCAGCCCGTTCTGCACATTATGCGCCCCAAGGCCGCGAATTTTCACCCTGGCCTCGTTGGCGCCGATCTGCAGGGTAAACGCCATCCCGCGTTCGCCCAGGCTGCGCAGCCGAAGGCCTCGGACCTCCGCCTTGGGATTGCGGCCGAAGGTGATTTTTTTCTGGCTGCACCGCCGGGCGATGCCCCGCACCCTTTTGTCATCGATATTGACCACCAGCTTGCCCCAGGCCTTGATCCCGTTAAAGAGCTCGCCCTTGGCCCGGGCCACTCCGGAGATGTCGCTTAAGCCCGCAAGATGGGCGTCCTGCACATTGGTGATGCAGGCGATGTCCGGATCCGCGATTTCGGTGAGCCGGGCGATCTCGCCGGGCTGATTCATGCCCATCTCCATCACCGCGAAGTCGTGGTGAAATTCGACGGGCAACAGGGAAAGCGGCAGACCGATCAGGTTGTTAAAGTTGCCTTGCGTCTTCAACACGCTGTATTCTCTGCTTATAATCGCCGCGATCATCTCCTTGACCGTGGTTTTGCCGCAGCTTCCGGTTATCGCCACCACCTGCAGGTCCGGCATCAGCGATCTCCGGTAGGCGGCCAGATCGCCAAGGGCGCGGAGGGTGTCCGTTACCAGCACCACGGGAACAGGCGGCATCTTCTCGGGCACCGCATCAACCACCAGCCCGGCCGCCCCTTTCTGCACGGCTTGCGCCAGGTAGGCATGGCCGTCAAAGTTCTCTCCGCGCAAGGCCACGAACAGATCCCCCGGCTCGATGACCCTGCTGTCCGTGCAAACCCGGCGAAACCCCGCCTCGGTCCGGCCGGAAAGAAACCTGCCCCCAGTGGCCAAAAGAACCTGGGACAACGTCCAGACCGGATTTTGCATGGCGCCAGCGTCAGATTTTTTTACCGTCCTTCCGTTTTGCATGCCGCAAGCACCTGTTTTTCGCACCATTGCCAGATCCATTCCGCTTCCCCCTCTCTGAGATCCTGCTTGCTTCTCCCGACCATTACCAGTTGATCACCGCAGCCTGGGCCGCGGCTTCAAGCCTGTCATCGAAAAAAAATCTCCCTTCCGGGGTTATCTGATAGGTTTCGTGCCCTTTCCCGCACAGCAACACCACATCGCCGGGCAGGGCGTGACGGATGGTTTCCCTGATTGCCTCCCGGCGGGAGGGGACAATATCATAGCCCCGCAGTGCTTCTCCCCGAAGGATGGTCTCAATCCGCATCCGCGGCAGGGTGGTTTCCAATATCCCCGCCTCGATGTCCCGCAGGATATCGGCCGCCCGTTCACTCCTGGGATTATCCGAGGTGAGCACGACCACATCGGCCAACGCCCCGGCAACCTTGCCCATCAGCGGGCGCTTGCCGCGATCGCGATCCCCGCCGCAGCCGAAAATCGCAATCAAGCGGCCGGTGGTCAGGCTCCGCATGGTCTGCAAGACATTGGCCAGCGCGTCCGGAGAATGGGCAAAATCAACAAACACGCTGACCCCTGCCGGGGCAGGAACCCGCTCCAGACGCCCGGGCGCGGTCTGGGCCTGGGCCAGACCATCCACAATCTTTTCCCCGGAAATGCGCAGAGCCATTGCCACCCCCACCGCACCGAGGATATTTTTCAGGTTGAAATTTCCAACCAGTTCGGAACGGAGCTCCAACTCTCCCGCCGGAGTCGTCAGGCTGGCCACCGTTCCGCCAAGGCTCTCCCGAGCCTCCCGCACGGCGACCTCGGCTTCGCTCAGGCCGCAGTCAATCAAGGTTCTTCCCTTCTTTCCCCCGTATCCCAAGGTTTTGTCTGCCCGCAGTTCAGCCAGCAACCGCCTCCCCCAGTCGATGCCGGAATCGTCATGGCTGTCACAGAGAACCACCGCCTTGCCGTCTCGTTTCAGATACTCGGTAAAGAGCCTCTTTTTGCTCGCGAAATACCTGAGCATATCCCCATGAAAATCGAGGTGATCGCGGCTCAGGTTGGTGAACAGGGCCACATCGAAGCTGATGCCCCCCACCCTTTTTTGTTCCAGAGCATGGGAGGAGGTCTCCATGATCACATGGGTGACGCCGTTTGCCGCCATCTCGGCTAAAATCCGGTGCAGACTTACCGGATCAGGGGTGGTGAACGGGGCGGCAATTTCCACTGCGCCATACCGGTAATTCACGGTGCCGATCACCCCGGGCTGGCCGCCGTTTTTTCGGATTATCGATTCCAGGAGATAGGTTGTCGTAGTCTTCCCATTGGTCCCGGTTATCCCGATCATGCACATCCGGCGGGCAGGATGGCCATAAAAGCTTGCCGCCGCCTGCCCCAGCGCCTTTGGCGTATCAGCCGTCTCCAGACAGACCACCTTGCCATGCTTCCAGCCCCGGCAGCGGTCCTTGCCCACCAGCACGGCGGCGCACCCTTTCTTTACGGCAGCCTCAAGATACTCATGGCCATCCACGGTCAAGCCGGGGATGGCGACAAACAACGAGCCCGGGCCTGCCTGGCGGGAATCGGCGGTGATGCTGCGTATCGCTGTATCCTGCAGCATGTCCAGGTTCATGACCTCTACCTCCTCGGCCAATTTCCGCAACGATACCGCAACAAGGTTGTTTTTCCCCATTCCAGGACCCGGTCCCGCTATTGCATCGTTTTCAGGCGCAGCACACACTGCTCAACGCCCCGCAGGGCAGAGCCGGCCAAGGGATACTGACTTGCCACCTGCCCTGAGCCGACAATCTGCAGCCGCACCCCGTATGGCTGTAAAACCTGCATCGCCTTGCGCCCGCTCAAGCCCCGCACATCGGGCATGATCAGACCCTGGGGCCCTTGCGCCAAGGCAGCGGGCAGGGCGGATTGCGCTTGAATCGTTTCCATTTTTTTGTAATAGCCGACTTCGCGCACAGCCAACTCCTTGGCGGTGGGAGGCTTTACCTGATTCTGCAGCGCGATTCTCGCCTGCGGCATCATCTCTTCGGCAAGATCCCGAACCGGCGACTTGGCTTGCGGATCGATATGCGCTCCCTCAAGCACGACAATCATGGCGATTTCAGGGTTGTCCAGCGGGGCCATGCCCAGAAGAATGCTCTCCATCACCGCCGGGCCGGCTTTCGCTTGTTCTCCGCCCTCGTTTGCCGGCGGCGGCGCTGCGCTGTCGCTTGGCGGCTTTGCCTGCCCCTCCGGGAAGGGCTCTTTCTGCAGCAGCGACTCGATGACGAAAACCCCCCGGCCCGATCCGGCAGCCTTCTTCATTTCGCTCCGCATGCCCGCGCTCACATCGGGGCGCACGGCAAACTCTCCGATCCCACGCCGGACCGGCACATCCCACACCTGCTCATCCTGCCAGACCGCCCGGAGAACATGGGGGGTCATCACTTGCCCTCCGTTGATCAACCGGGAAAACGCCGACAGCAACGCCAGAGGGGTTGCCGTCGGAATAGAATCCTTGTCACCATGCAGCGGCTTGGCCTGTATCGCCGGGGGAGGATGCGTCACTTGGCCCCCTTCTTCTTTTTTGATAACCGGACCGGCATCCGCATCCTCCTTTAAGGAGAACATCGCCTCGGGCAAATCCACCTCTCCCTTGACTGTCAACCCGACCTTTTCGGCAAAGACGCTGAACTCGCCACGCCCCACCACGGTCTGGCCCAGGCCGACCCCTTCCGGAGAAATATACCTGCCGTCCGCCACCATATTCCAGGGGCCGCGCTGGATCACCTCCGGCTCAGGCATGGCCTCGCCGCCCGCAGCCCCGTTCCCGCCCCCACCACTCCGGCTATCCAGTGCAGCCGCCTCCTGAAACAGGCGCTCCATCGCGCCAAGATCAAGGAGATCCTCAATGGCCCGATTCCTCCGCGCGTCGGCGCTGAACTCCCAAAATCGATTGGGATCATAATCCGGCAGGTTGGCCAAGCCGAGAATCTCGCCGGTGGACGGGACCATGATCACCGCCACTCCGGCTTTTGCCTCCGTGCTGTGTACCAGCCCCGCGAGTTTTTGCTCCAGAGTATTCTGGAGATGGCTGTCAAGGGTCAGAATGAGGCTTGCGCTGTCACTCCCTTCGGCTATTTTTCTGCTCACTCCGGCGGCGGCCAGCCTCGGGTCATACACCCCGCCGCCCCGAAGAACACTGTCATAATAAAACTCAACCCCGGCCAGCCCCTGCTCGTCCTTTAAAAAGCCAATGACATGGGCGCCAAGCTGGTTGCCCGGATAAAATCGTTGCACCTGATTGATGCGGTACACCCCTTTCAGGTTAAGGTCCGCGATTTTCACCGCTTTCTCGCGGCTCAGATCCCTGCCGAGCCAAGCAAAACTTCTTTCCCCTTTCAGAGCGGAGAGCACATTTTTTTCATCAAGTCCGAGAATCTTTGCAACCTCACGGGCGACCTTCTCGGGCGCCTCGAGTTCCAATGGCCTGGCGTAGAGGGAACTTCGCTGAAAACTCACTGCCAGCTCCATGAAATTCCGGTCATAGATGTTTCTCCGGCCGCCGCCTTGCACGGCGCTGACCTGTTCGTCCCTTTGCTTGTCTCCCTGCGCCTGTTGCCCGCTTTCCCCAAAAAAATGACTTTTTATGGCGATCACGGCAAACACCGCCGCCACCAACAAGAGAATTACTCCCACCACGAGAGGGCGCCGGTCTTTTCCCTCAATTCCCCGCCTCATCATGCCGGGCCTATGGCCTTCTCATCTGCTTCGCGGAAGGCGGGAACAATCCCAGCCGTCCTGCCGCAGCTTCGATTTTTTCCTGTTGCAGCAGCGCATCCTTTTCCGCGGCAAGCGCCATATTGGCCGCAACGAGTTCGGCTTTTTCCTGCTGGCCCTTGCCAAGCCTGCCCAGCCCGTCCCGCAAGGCAACGCCAAACCAGAGGCTGCTGACTACCCCCAGCAGCATGGCGACAACCGCAATTGCCCCGATGATCTTGAACGGCCGTTCCCGATCCGCTCCGCCCGTCCGCCTGCCGGCAACCTTCTGCCTGTTGCCGGAGGTGCTGGAATATTTTTTCGCGTAATCGCGCATCTTAGGTTCTTCCTCTTGCCGCAACCCGCAGCTTGGCGCTTCTTGCCCTGGGATTGCGCAGACACTCAGCGCGACCAGGGGTAAGGGGCTTCGGGGTGACGACCTCGAGCAGGGGATTTTCCCGGAAGGCCTGCTTCACCAGACGATCCTCCAAGGAATGAAAGGAGATGACGCAAAATCTGGCGCCGGGCGCGAGCAGGGTTGCGCCATCGGCCAGAATTCGTTCAAGGCTGTCCAGCTCGCGGTTGACCGCGATGCGCAACGCCTGAAACACCTTGGTGGCCACATGAATTTTCTTGGGATGAAACCGCTTGGGAATGGCTTGGTCCACCAGGGCGACAAGCTGATCGGTGGAAACGATCTTCTCTTTCCGCCGCGCCTCGACAATCTCTTCGGCAATCCTTCTTGCCTGACGCTCTTCGCCATAGTAGAAAAAAATATCCGCCAGCTCCTCCTCGGAGGCCCCGTTGACAAGTTCGGCGGCCGTGGTGGCCTGACGCTGGTCCATTCGCATATCAAGCGGCTCGCTGCCTTTAAAGCTGAAGCCGCGGCCGCTTGCATCGAGCTGCAAAGAAGAAAGACCCAGATCGAGCAGCAGGCCGTCAATTGTGGCAATGCCAAGCTCCATCAGGGTCTCCTTTATCGAGGCAAAATTTTCATGCACAAAACGGACACGGCCTGAAAACCGGGCCAGCCGTTCCTGCGCCAAGGTCAGAGCCGCAGCATCCCAGTCAAAGCCAACAACCCGGCCCGTGGGACCGCAGACCTCAAGAATCCTTTCCGTATGCCCTCCCAGCCCCAGATTGCCGTCAACATATACACCTCCATCCACCGGGGCCAGACAGGTGACCACTTCCTCGAGCATGACCGGGAGATGAGAGGGCTGCATAGAGTATCAGAACAGCCCCATTTCCAAAAGAACCTGCTCGAAATTCTGAAAATTCTCGCCGGTCGGTTTGTTCTCGGCCTCCCAAATCTCCTTATCCCAGATTTCAAAATAGGTGATCATGCCGTTGGCGACGACTTCCTTCCTGATCCGGCAATCTTCCCGCAAGGTGGCGGGGAGCAGGATTCTTCCCTGCTTGTCCAGGGTGCACTCCTCGGCGCCGCCGATCATGTACCGGATCAGCTTGACGGTTTCCGGCCTTTTCTGGCCTTGCGCCAAAAGGGTCATCTCCAGCTCTTCCCAATGGGGCAGCGGGTAAGCGCGGATACAGTTGTGCCAGGGCGTGACCATGAGCCGCTCGTCGCCCTGACTGCGCAGGGACTCCCGGAACCGGGTCGCGATATTCAGCCTGCCCTTGGCATCGAGGGCATGCTCGGAGCGCCCGCGAAAATGACAGACCGGATTTGTGACACTCCCTTCAACCACACGCAGCTCCTTCTTTCTCCCCGATTACCCACTTTACACCACTTTATGTACCCTTATAGTGAAAATGGCTGATCAGTGTCAAGGAAAAAACATGTGAGACCACTTATTCACCCTCCCCTTCGAAAACAGCAAAAAGCACCTCATATAGCGGATAGCAGCACCAAACACCACCACATAAAGTGGCACAGAGAGGGCCACCCATCCTCCTTTCGTCCAAATATTTTTTTTGTGGGGCAAGGTGGGGTGAAAATTAAATACATGCTGGATTTTTTCCCAAAAAAAGCAAATCTCCCGCAATGCCATGCCCCGGCACACTCCATCTCTTTATCTGGCTGTTTTTTTGGTTTTTTCCTTGCCTTTCCACCGACTTTCATTTAAGGTGCCCCTTTTTTTCCCCAAGCCGGGAGCAAACCCTTCTTCATGGAAAGTTGAAAAGTTATGGAACAAAGCACAATCAGAAACGTCGCCATCATTGCCCACGTTGACCACGGAAAAACCACCCTGGTCGACCAGTTGTTCCAGCAAAGCGGCATGTTTCGGGAAAATCAGGAAGTAGCGGAACGCCTCATGGACTCCGGAGATCTCGAGAGGGAACGCGGCATCACCATCACCGCCAAGAACGGCTCATACTGCTACAAGGATTACTGGATCAACATCATCGACACCCCCGGGCATGCCGATTTCGGCGGCCAGGTGGAACGGGTTCTGCGCATGGCGGACGGCTGCCTCCTTTTGGTGGACGCCCAGGAAGGCCCCATGCCCCAGACCTATTTTGTTTTGAAAAAGGCGCTGGCCGCAGGGCTGCGCATCATCGTGGTGATCAACAAGATCGACAAGCCCGCGGCCCGTTGCCCCTGGGTGGTTGATCAGGTTTTCGACCTCTTTGTCAAGCTTGAGGCCCCGGACCACCTCCTTGATTTCCCGGTGGTCTATGCCTCGGCCAAGCAGGGCTACGCCAAGCATCACCTCACCGACGATTCCACCACCATGGAGCCGATCTCCCAACTGATCGCCACCCACGTGCCGCCCCCATCCGGCGACCCCAACGCGCCCCTGCAGATGCAGGTCAGCTCCCTGGACCACTCCCCCTACCTGGGGCGGCTGGGCATCGGCAAGGTGACAAACGGCACTTTGAGCATCAACAAGCCCATTGCCGTGGTCAAGCGCGACGGCAGCGTCTCGCCGGCGCGGCTCACCAAGATCTTCCGCTTCGAGTCCGATAAAAAAGTGGCCACCGATACGGCCGGAGTCGGCGAGCTGGTTGCGGTGGCGGGCATGGACGACGTTACCGTGGGCGTGACCTTCACCGACGCGGACAACCCCATGCCCATGCCCCTGATCGAGATCGATCCGCCCACCATCTCGATGAACTTCATCCCCAACGACTCGCCCTTTGCCGGGCTGGAAGGAAAATTCGTCACCTCCCGTCACCTGGAGGACCGCCTCCGGAAAGAGACCTTGGCAGACGTGGCCCTCAGGGTCGAGCCCATGACGGAAGGCGTGGGCTATGTGGTTTCCGGCCGCGGCGAGCTGCATCTTTCCATCCTCATCGAAAAGATGCGCCGCGAGGGATTTGAGCTCCAGGTCACCCGCCCCCAGGTCATCATGAAGGAGGAAGGCGGCGTCACCCTGGAACCCTACGAAGAGCTGACCATTGACGTGGACGAGCAGTACGCCGGAGCGGTGATCGAACGGCTGGGGATGCTGCGGGGACAGATGCAGGAGATGCACCAGGCAAACGGCATGAACCGGCTGGTCTACAAGATCCCCACCCGGGGCTTGCTGGGCTACCGCTCGGAATTCATGACCGCCACCAAGGGCTTGGGCATGATGAACTACGTGTTCGCCGAATACGGCCCCTATGCCGGGGACATCATCAACCGGGTCAACGGCGTGCTCACCAGCATGGAAACATGCACCACCGTGGCCTACGCCCTGTTCAACCTCCAGGATCGCGGCCGGTTGTTCCTCGGCCCTGGCAACAAGGTGTACACCGGCCAGATCATCGGCGAAAACGCCCGCAACCAGGACATGGTGGTCAATCCGGCCAAGGGCAAGAAGCTCACCAACATGCGCGCTTCCGGCTCCGACGAAAACGTGGTGCTCACCCCGCCGGTGCAGATGAGCTTGGAGGACTGCATTGCCTATATCAATGATGACGAGCTGGTGGAAGTGACCCCGCTCTCCATCCGGCTGCGGAAACGCAAGCTCACCGCCAAATAAGAAGAGCTCGCGCCCTTCCTGACTGCGCACCAAATAAAAAGGCCATGCCGGATATCCTCCGGCATGGCCTTTTTATTTTTCCGGCACCACACAACGATTACAGCACTACGGTCCGCTTGATGTACTTCACAACCTCCTCGGGATCATCCATGACCTGAAAATAGAGCAGATCATCCTCGTTGATATAATTTTCCGCCAAAAGCCGCTCCTTGATCCAGTCCACCAACCCGCCCCAGAAATCAGAGCCCACCAGAATGACCGGGAAGCGCTTGACCCGCCTGGTCTGTATCAGGGTAAGGGATTCGAACAGCTCGTCCATGGTGCCGAACCCTCCGGGCATCCCGATAAAGGCCATGGAATACTTGATAAACATCACTTTGCGCACGAAAAAATACTTGAAGCTCAGCGGCACGTTGGTAAAAGGGTTGGGCTCCTGCTCAAAGGGCAGGTTGATGTTGAGCCCTATGGACAGCCCTTCGGCAATGGCCGCCCCCTTGTTGGCCGCGGCCATGATCCCGGGCCCGCCGCCGGTGATGATGCCGTACCCGGCCGTGGCCAGATCAAGGGCGATTTTCTCGGCCAGCTTGTAATACCGGCCTTCCGGGCTGGTCCGGGCGGAGCCGAAAATCGACACCGCCGGCCGGCCGATGCTGGCCAGGGTGTCAAACCCCTCGACAAACTCGCTCATGATGCGGAACAGCCGCCAGGAATCACCCACCTGAAAACTATCCAGCGAATACTGCTGCCGCTCGTCAACAACTCCGGCCTTGGTCACTCTCATATCAGATCTCCCTTACAGAGCTTGTCCACACACACCATTCTTCAGGAAAGAGCTGCCAGGGCCGCCTGGGCCGGGGCATGCTCCGGGGAATACCGCAACACCTTTTCATAGAGCTTTCTCGCCTTGCCGGGCCTGGCCTGCTGCTCAAACAACCTGCCCAGCAACAAGCCCGCCTCTGCCTGGCGCGGCTCAAGACGGAGGCACTCCGTCAGCGACTGCATTGCCCCTTCCTGATCCTGGGTCATGGCCTGCACCAGAGCGAACCGATACCAATGGTCCGCCTTGCCCCCGTCCAGTTCAACCGCTTGCCCGCACAGGGCCAGGGCGATATCGTGGCCCTGTTTTTCCAGAGCATAGAGCCTGCCGAGCCTGCTCAATGAACCGGCATCCCGCGGATTGCCGCTGACCGCCCGCTGGTAGGCTCCAATGGCCAAACCATTTTCCCCCAAGGCCTCACACGCCCTGCCAAGCCAGCGCGCCACCACCATGGGCTCTCCGCCGGGACGGGACTCTTTTTTGATCAATTCTTCGCATCGCTCCAAAACCGCCCGGGCTTCGGCGTACCGTCCCTGCCGGCAATAGAGCATGCCTAGGTGCTGCAGGAGGTCGGGATGTTCGTTGTCTACGACCAGCGCCCTTTCCCAGAGGGCCAAGGCCTCCGGAGCCTGATTGTCGTCAAGACAGATAAAGCCCAGGTTGAACAGGGCCATGAAATTTTCCGGCTCGATCCCCAGCGCCTTTTGAAAACAGACCCGGGCGCCTTTGGGCCGGTTGAGCTGGATGTTGGCAACCCCCATGCTGTTAAGAATGTTCACATTGCCCGGCTCAAGGAGCAGCCCCTGCCGGTACTCGCCGAGGGCCTTGACCAGATCGCCTTCATTATAATAGACATCCCCGCTGATATTGAGGCTGACCGCATCAAAAACCGCCAGCGAATCCGGGCCGAAAAAGGTTGCGTGCTGCACGGCCTTCCGGCAATTCAAGGGCAAGGCGGACTTTTTAAAATCATGAAAAGGAAAGGTGGCCACGCCCATGGAAAAAGAGCTGCCGCCGATACCCTCCATCTTGTTGCGAAAATCCGCAAGCCAGGCCCGGGCCGCCTCGCCGTCGAGCCCGTCGAGAAACAAAAACGCCTCCCGCTGGTTGACCAGCACCAGCCCTTTCTCCTGGCCGAGCAAGGTTCTGAGCCGCTTGGAGAAATGGTTGCTGGCCGGCTCCTGGTCCATGCGGAGCAAGACCAGGGAGAACCGGGATTTGCCGCGATACAGGGCGCGCAATTTCCGCAGCACCGATTCCGGGGTCTTACGAAAGGGATGCGACTCTATGTCCTGGGCCGTGACATGGCCGCAGAGACTGAAAGGCCCCCGCAACCGGGCGGTGCGCAGAGCCTGCCAGGCCTGCGCCAGAAGCTGTTCCGGAGCGCCGCTCTCCTGGGGGTCGTGGGGCGTCACCGTGGTGATGCCGAGATGGGCCGTGACGAAATTCTCCCGCTTGAGGCGCAAAAGCAGCGATTCGCCCAACTGCCGGGCCTGCTCCATGTCCACCCCATACCAGAGCAGGCCGAAGATCCCGGCGCCGAGATGGTGCAGGTGCATGTCCTCGCCGAGCATGGAGGCAAGACAGCTCCCGGCCCGCACGATGTAGCGCAGGCTCCGGTCCGCGTCGCGGGTGCGCGGATAGACCTCCAGCAGGGCCAGGGTGGCCGGAGCGCCGGGCAACCCGTCCGCCTCGTCCTGCCCAAGGGCCTCAAGCTCGCCCCGCAGATGAAAGCCGTTCACCAACCCGGTGGCCGGATCCTGGCAGCTCTGCTTGAGCAGGTAAAACTCCCTGGAGATGATGTGGCTCTGCTCGTCAAGCCAGACCGGCGGCATCCCGTAGAGCTGCTCCTCGCCGCCCCGCACCACCAGCAGCCCGCAGAGCGTTTCCCCGCCCCAGATGGGGAGCAGCAGTTCCAGCCCCTGTCCATCAACCACGGGCAGATGGTTGTCGCGGATCTGGATCAGCGCATCCTGCAACTCCGGGGGCGGATCGCCCTCCTCTTCGCCCAAGGGCATCAGTTGGGCCGTATCGCAGGGGAAGAAATCAAAGGCAGTCTTGGTGAACAGCGTGGAAAAACGGCGAAGGTCGGCAGGGGTCAAAGGCCCGGCCTCAAACAACAGAGGGATGGTCATTTATTCTTAGCCTCGAAAACTTCTTTCAAACAGTTGGCCAGCAGCGGGATTTCCTTGTCCGCCACGGTGCGCATGTCAAGGAGCAGCCAATCATCCTCGATGCGGCCAAGCACCGGCAGCGACAGCTCCCGCAACCCCTTTTCCAGCTCATTGACACTCCGGTCCAGGGGAGCAAGGGCCACCCCCCGGCTGGGCAGAGGCTGTTCCGGCAGCGAACCGCCGCCCACCATGGAGGCGATACTCTTGAGTTCCACCCGGCAAACCGGCCCAAGGTCCTTCCCGACCAACCGGCGCAACCGCTTGGCCCGCCGGTCGATGGCAGCCAGGGGCATGGCCAGCATGGCCAGGGTGGGGATGGCAGCAAGGGCCTGTTCCTCGTCGAAGTACAGCCGCAGCACCGCCTCCAGCCCGGCCAGGGTAAATTTGTCGATGCGTAGCGCCCGGTTCATGGGGTTACCCTTGATCTGTTCGATGATCTCTTTCTTGCCCACAATAAGCCCGGCCTGGGGTCCGCCCAGCAGCTTGTCGCCGCTGAAGGTCACCACATCGACCCCGGCCCGAACCACCTCGCCCACGGTGGGCTCCTTGGCCAACCCGAAGCGGGAAAGATCCACCAGACAGCCGCTGCCCAGATCCTCCATGACCGGAAGCCCGTGCCGCGCTCCAAGCTCCACCAGCTCCGCAAGAGGAACCTCGGAGGCAAAGCCGATGATCCGGTAGTTGCTGGTGTGCACCTTGAGGAGCAGGGCGGTTTCCGGGGTAATCGCATTTTCATAATCGCGGAGATGGGTGCGGTTGGTGGCGCCCACCTCCACCAGCTTGGCCCCGGTTCGGCTCATCACCTCGGGGATTCGGAAGGAGCCGCCGATCTCCACCAACTGGCCCCTTGAGACGATAACCTCGCGCCCCTTGGCCAGGGTGTCCAGCACCAGCATCACCGCGGCGGCGTTGTTGTTGACCACCAGGGCGGCCTCGGCGCCGGTCAGCTCGCAGAGGATATCCTCAACCAGGCTGTAGCGGCTGCCCCGCTTGCCCGTGGCCAGGTCAAGCTCCAGATTGGAATAGCGGCTGCCCACGGCCAGCAGGCTCTCCATGGCCGCCTCGGGCAGCAGGGAGCGGCCGAGATTGGTATGCACCACCACGCCGGTGGTGTTGATCACGGTGCGGAAATTGGGACGGAGCCTGGCGGCAAGGAGTTTGTGCAGACGGGGAAGCAAAGAGCCTTGAGTCAGATCAGCGGGCTTGAGTGGCGCGCCCGTGAGGATCTCCTGCCGGAGCGATTCCAGCAGTTGGCGCACCGAGCTTTTCACCAGCGACGCAGGCGCAGCGGGAGGCGGGACCAGCCAGCCTAGAAATTCATCAACCTTGGGAATGGCCCGAAGCAGGCGTTGGGTGGAAGCGGCCGGTTGCCCGGCGGATTCAGGTTTTGTGGTCATTCACTCCCCAGTTCAGGCAGAAAACGGAAGGAAAACGGCGGTCTCACAGAAGGAAACCCATAACATACTGAAAGGACTTACCGTTTTTGAGAAAAACTGTCAAGGGGAAGGCACAGCATTCTGGCGGCAAACCGATCATCCTTCCTGGATGTCCGCCCAAACCCTGGCTGCGGAAAATTTCACTTGACATCAATATATAAATGCATATTTATATCATATAGCCCTCTGGTCCTGCAGGTGATTCCAACACCCGCCAACCCACAAGGAGGTCCTGCCATGAAAGAGACACTGTGCCAATGCCAAACGACTCCGAACGAAAATGACCGTGCCACGACCATAACCGTGACGATCCCTGCTGACCTGCTTGAGCAGTTGCGGAAAGCGGCCGCCTTGGAGGGAACCGACCATCAGTCCCTGCTCATCTGCTATGCCAGGCAAGGGTTGATCGATAGCGGAGCGCAATTGAAGCGGGGCCAGTTTGTGGAGCGCGCAAGGGAAGTTTTGGAAAAACATGGCGTCCAGACCGACGTCATTGAGGAAATTTTCAGCAAGTTTCTCTACTGATGAGGCGACAACCCGATGCCGTTTCTCATATGACCCGCACACCGGAAAACCCCTTCCGGGCGATACCTGCCTGGGGAGGCGACGACGGACACCGGGACCGGAAGATTGCCGCAACTTCATGAACAACCGTGAACCGCAAATAAACCTCCAGACCCTTGCCGTTCTCGCCAAGTGTCTGGCCGACGAAAACCGCCTGCGCATCCTGCTCTGCGTCGGCACAGGGAAAAAATCCGTCTCCAGGATCGTCGAGGACCTTGGCTTGTCGCAGCCCCTTGTTTCCCACCATCTGAAGGAGCTGAAAAGATCCCTGCTGGTACAGGTCGAGCGGAGCGGTCCCTTTGTCTATTACGAGATGGCGGATGCGCGCATCCTCGGTATCCTGAAGAATCTGGACGCGCTGGCAAGGGATCTGCTCAGCAAGAGAACAACATTTTAATTTGGGAGATTGCCTGCTCACATGAAAGAAATTCAAAAAATCATAGACCGAATGGACCCGGAGGAGGCTTTAACCGGAATGGCCGCTGTTGCCAGAGGGCTTTTCCCCCAGGTGAGCGAGGAGACCCGGCTTGATTTCGTGGTGGGCCTTGTCGGTGAGGCCGGAGCCGACAAGGTGGCCAGCCTGGTCCAGCTCTGACTTGCGGAGTGCATGGGCGAAGGTGTCGACCCAACCAAGATGTGTCAAAGCCTGGTGGATAAGGTGGCCCGTTCCAAACAACTTCGTTCGGTCACCGACCCAGAGCTGCTGGTGCTTTTTGAAGACTGGCTTGAAGAGCTGGAAGCAGAAGTGACCGCCTATCTGGAACAACACCCCGGAAGCGACGCCCCCGCGATTGCGGCGCATCTCGGGCTTTCAGGCAGCGGCGCCGCCTTTCTGGTGGCCAAACTGCGCCGCGAGGAAAAAATATAACCCAACAGGAGGTGTCATGCGTATCCGCTTTTTTCTCAACGAACCAAACGGCAAGACCTGAGGCCATTTTCTGGAGATGATGCCCAGGTTGGGCGCACACAATGATATCGAAATTGAGGTTATTTCAAAAGCCAGGGCCGAGTACCAGACCGATGCGTACTTTGCCTTGAACCTGCCCGTTGCCCCGGCGGTGATGGTGGAGGAAGAAATTCTGGTCGAGGGCGGCGATGTGAGCGAAGCGGAGCTGATCGCCTGCATGCGCCGTCATCGTGACCTGTCCGAACCGCAACCCTGAAAAAAACGTTGCGCCGCTTGCCTTGATCGCTGACGCTTCGACCGACCGGCCATGGAACGAAAGAGGGAAAACAGCATGCTCAAAAAGATTCTCGTGCTCGGCGGCTCCTTCGGCGGCCTGACCGCGGCGCTCGAAATCAAGCGACGCCTGGGTGGACGGGTCGAGGTAACGGTCATCAGCAAGGATGACCGCTTTGTTTTTCTGCCCTCCCTGCCCTGGCTGGTCACGGGTCACAGGCAGGCATCGTCGCTCTCCTTGCAGATAAGCGCCATCCTGGCCTCGCGCCGGATCCATTTTGTGCACGGGACTGCATGCGGCGTCGATCCGGTGCGCATGCGCGTGACAACGGAAACCGACTCATACGATTACGACTATTTGGTCATCGCCACCGGCCCGCATCTGGCCTGCGAAGAGATCCCCGGCCTCGGGCCGCAACAGGGCCACACCCATTGCATTTTCACCCTGGAGCATGCGCAAAAAAGCCGGGAGGCCTGGGAAAAAATCCTGGAAACACCGGGGCCGCTGGTGCTTGGCTCCACCCAACTGGCAAGCTGTTTCGGCCCCTATTATGAACTGGCTTTTGAATTCGATCACGAACTGCGCCGACGACGCATGCGCCACAAGGTGCCCATAACCTACCTCACCTCGGAAGCGTGCCTCGGCCATATGGGCATCGACGGTCTTGGGCCGTCCCGGCGCTTCATGGAAGACGAATTCGCCAAGCGCGACATCAAGGCCGTGGTCAGCCAGGCCGTGACCGCGGTCGAACCGGAAAGCATCCACCTGGCTGACGGCCGCAAGCTGCCCTTCAAGCTGGCCATGCTGGCGCCGCCTTTCAAGGGGGTGGCCGGAGTGGCCGGCCTCGGCAATGCCAGGGGCTTTATCCCGGTTGACGAACAGTATCGCCATCCGCAATACGCCAACATCTACGCGGTGGGTGTCGCCGTGGCCATGGCGCCGCGGGAGCCGACGCCGGTGCCGACCGGGGTGCCCAAAACCGGGTACATGACCGTGCAAATGGCAAAAGCGGCTGCGTTCAACATCGCGGCTGACTGCAACAACACCGCCCCCCTCGCGGCCGGGGATCTCAACATCCTCTGCCTGTTTGACATGGGAGGCACGGGAGCAGTGATGTATGCCGAACCGATGCTGCCGCCCCGCCAGAGATCGTTGCTGAAGAAAGGCCGTTGGGTGCCGTGGGCCAAGGCGGGCCTGGAAAAATATTTCCTCTGGAAAATGCGGCACGGATTGAGCCGGTTGCCGTGACCAGAGAATCACGACAGCGTAATGCTGCCGGAAAAAATGATTGATGCGCGAGGAGACAACCGCCATGCACGATGCCAGTACTTTAGTGAAAACCCATAAAAAGATGCAAGTGTGGCTCAGCGTAAGCTTTATTATTTTGCTTATAGGCGGCTGGTTGTATTATCCCCTGGGATATTTCCTGCTGGTCTGCATGCTCGGCGCAATGGGCATCGGGTTCGTCAAAGGCAGATACTGGTGCGACTGGCTGTGCCCGCGAGGAAGCTTTTGGGATACCGTTCTCAAGCGGTTCAGTTTTCACCGGAAGGTTCCGGCCTTCTTCCGCCATCCTGTTTTTCGCGCAGGCTGGCTGCTCCTGCTGATGACCATGCTGACCATCCAGCTCACTCCCGTGTGGGGTGACTTGTACGCGATGGGCAAGCCCTTTGTCTTGATTCTCACCATGACCACCGTGGTGGGCACGATTTTTGGTCTGTTGTATCATGAGCGCATCTGGTGCATGTTCTGCCCCATGGGAACCATGGCCAACATACTGGGCCGGGGCAAGATGGCCCTCAAGGTCGATGAAAATTGCATCAACTGCGGAATATGCGAAACGGTGTGCCGGATGCAGATCAACCCCGGCTCCTACCGGGAAAACGGCCAGGTGAACCACGGCGATTGCCTGAAATGTTCCTACTGCGTGGAGAGCTGCCCGCAGAAAGCCCTCGGTTTCAATGGGGCGGACGGGCAAGGGCCGAATTGAAACGGGTGCGTCACCCGCAACCAAGGAGACAATCATGATCGACATGGTCCTGTTCCACAGCGGCAACCCGGCCTGAGTGACCTGCCAGAAGGCCGCAGGCGTGGCCAAGGCAATGCAGGAGCGGTTTGGCAACCGGCTGAACCTGAAAATCCACCTCGCAAACTCCCCGGAAGCGGCGACGTATCCCCTGAAGGGCGCGACCAATGTCTTTGTCGGCAGGGAATGGGTTTCCCTGGAGGTGGCGACCTCCGCGGAACAGATGGAGGCTTATCTGAATAAAATTCTCGCCAATATTGGTTGAAAGCTGCCCTGCGATACCGCTATCGGGATATCCCGCCGGAAAAACCGCTGCCCCTCAACGGCGGCACAGAGTCGCCTCCCGGCAGAGGGAAGGCGTTACTCACTCTTGACAGGGTCGGCACGCCACAGTAAATTTCCAGGCATGATCCATATCAATCTCCGATCCGCGGCCTTCATTCTTTTACTCCTGGCCTTTGTCTCCCTGCATGGAGCACCCTTTGCCGATGCGGCCGCCTCCTCTCCCTGCAGGGGAGATTCCTGCTGTTTTCCTTCCGATACCCAGGGCGAAACGTCGCCCCAGTCCCCCTGCGCAACCCAGGATTGCCTGTGCCTTTTCTGCATGAACCTGCACCTGCCCCGCGCCGCCGATGTTTTCTTCCTGCCGCTTTCCTCCCGCGGCCCCGTTTGCCATCCCCTCGCCTCTCCCCTTGCCGCTTTTCTGCGCCCCATCGACTACCCCCCAGAGCGCTCCTGATCTCCCGGTTTTTCCGCTCCCCCCTGACTTTCCCCAACGGCTCAGGGGGAGGAGCCCGCTTGCGCATGGGGGAAGAAGATCCTTCCCGCGCGGAATCGCACCCACCCATGAAAAACACCGGCGGAAATTGCGCCGCACCCACGCTATTTTTTTGGAGAACAGTAGCAATGACCCGTTCAGACACGCCGTCCAACGCACACTGGACCATCCTGTTCCTCTGCTGGCTGCTCGCCGGCTCCTCAACGCTGGGAAGCTTATTTTTCAGCGAAATAATGCAATTTGCCCCATGTATTTTGTGCTGGTATCAAAGGATCTTTCTCTTTCCCCTGGTTTTCATTTTTACAACCGGGCTCTTTTCCTGCGATAAAAGCGTGGTGCGGTATGCCCTGCCCCTGGTTGCGGCGGGATGGCTGGTCGCCCTGTACCACAACCTGCTCTATGCCGGGATTATCCCGGAAAGCATCCAGCCCTGCAGCCGGGGTGTTTCCTGCACCGAGGACTACATCTCGCTGTTCGGCTTTCTGACCATCCCGATGCTCTCGCTGCTTTCCTTTTCCACCATTTTGGCGCTGTTACTCATCCTCAACAGGAGATTTACCCGATGAAAAAACAACTCGTTATCTTTTCAGGAATATTCCTGATCCTTGTCTTTGTGCTGGGCGGCTACATCTACAAACATCAACAGACACAAAAGCTCAATTTTCTGGCCCGGGAGCATGCTGAGGTCTTCATCCGGAAACATTCGCCGACCCTTGGCAGCGAGGAGGCCAAGGTCTATCTCATTGAATTCATGGACCCTGCCTGCGAAACCTGCAGCGCCTTCTCCCCTTTCGTGAAGAAACTGATGGCCGATAACCCTGGCAAGATCAAACTTGTTATCCGCTATGCCCCGTTTCACGACGGCGCGGATTATTTTGTCAAAATTCTTGAAGCCTCGAAAAAACAAGGAAAATATTGGGAAACCCTGGATATCATGTACCAAACCCAGCCCTACTGGGCGAGCCACCACAACCCGCAACCCGAGTTGGCCTGGCAATTTCTCCCAAGCGTCGGCCTTGACCTTGAAAAGCTCAAAAACGACATGAACGACCCGGCAATCGGGGAGATCATCGCCCAGGATCTTGCCGATGCGAAAACCCTCAACGTCACCAAGACGCCCGGTTTTTTTGTCAATGGCAAACCGCTGGTAACCTTTGGCGACGTCGAGCTGCAACAGTTGCTGGAGGATGAACTTGCGGCGCAGTACCCGAAATAAGACAAAAAAAAACCATGTTCGCCGGCGTGTCCATTGTGGCCTGACGCCGGCGAACACGCCCCTGCCTTTCGACAACCCACGCCATGGGCATACCTGCTCTGGAGACCACGGATTATGAAAAGATTACTCCCCCCGCTCACCATGCTTTGCCTCGCCTTCCTGCTTGTCGCCTGCCCCCAGCGGCCCGAGGTGGCCCAGATCGGCAAGCCTGCCCCGGAATTCACCCTGGTGGATACCAAGGGCAAAACCTGGGCTCTTGCCGAACTCAAGGGGAAGGTGGTGTTTCTCAACTTCTGGGCCACCTGGTGCCCGCCCTGCCGGCAAGAGCTGCCTTCCATGCAGGCGATTCACGCCGCCATGCCCGCGGACTCGTTCATCATGCTGGCCGTCCTCAGCAATGACGACCCTGCCCTGGCCGACGCCATGGCCGCAAAGATAGGCGCCACCTTTCCCATTCTCGTTGATCCGGAAAACAAGGCGGCCCAGGCTTACGGGCTGACCGGGGTGCCGGAGACCTACATCATCGACAAGCAGGGGATGCTCCGGGAAAAATTCCTCGGCGCGGTCCAGTGGGACTCCGCCGAATCGCTGGGGATGCTGCGAAAATACCTCGCCCAGTGAACAGGGCAGCGGCGGAGGCTCAAAACTCCTCGATCCGTTTCCTGAACCAGCGGAGCACCGCCTCCTTCTTCTCGGCGATGTCGATCTCGTAGATGTCCTGCGGGAACAGCAGCTCCGCCACCCCCGAGTCGAAGATCCGCTTCACCTCATACTCGTCGTGGGAAACCTCCCGCTCATAGATATAGTTGAGGTACGAGCGGTTGGTGTGAACGATGAACTCCACACGCATGCCGCCCATGCGGGCGAAGAACTTGAACATCTGGGTCTTGGCCGAGCTGCCGATGCTGCCGCTGTGGTGCGCGCCGCCGGAAAGGGTGTCGGTCACCTCCTCCAGGGTCATCAGGGAGCCCGCCCGGGTGGCGCTCTGGGTCAGATGCTTCTGGAAGGCCTTGACCTCGGCCACCGAATCCACCACCCCCATGAGGCCCAGCTCGTCGTCCACCGCCACGGCCGGATTTTCCTCGCCCTTGCGCAGGAGTTTGAGCACCTTGGCCTCGGACTGCTTCTTGCGGATGGAGACGTAGATCGGCACCTCCACCCCGTTGGCAGCAAAACGCCTCCGCTTGATCAGGGTGAGCTTCTGATTGGCCTTCTTTTTTCCCCCGTGGATCTCCTTGCCGAAGACCTTGGCGGCGGTGGGGCCGTAGGCCCAGTGGCCCTGGCCGATTACTTCGACTTTGTTGCAGGCAAAGGTCTCCGGGTCATGGTCGCTCAGGAGATAGACGATCTCCAGTTCGCCGATCCTGGTTTTCTTGCTCCAGACGTATTCGTTCAAAAAGTCGAGAAACTGGTCGAACTTGGCCTCCACCTCGGTTTCCCGTTCCCGCTGATCGATGGAGCCAGCCAGATTCATGAGGATCAGCTTGCGCTTGGCCTCGAACCGCGCCTTCTTGTGGTAGCGGTCATCAAAGAGGATGAGCATGAGATCCACCGGGCTCTTGCAAGAGTCGATCTCGTTGGTCATCTCGATGTAGGAGGCGTAGTTGGCCAGCACCTTCCCCTTGAGATAATTGATCACCCCGTCGGCGGTGCGCGAATAGGTGTTGACCCGCAGGATCACCTCCCGGGCATTGCCCTCGATGCCGAACATGTTGCCCAGCAGCCGGTAGGCCCGCTCGTTTGCCAGCTTCCGCCGGGCCGGATCGTTGATGATCGCCTGGATTCCGGCAAAGCTCCGGACATCGAGAAACTCGAAGATCTGGTTGCGCAGAATCCGGTAGCGGGTGCGCATGCCGGCCTCGGCCAAGCCCTTGGCAAAAAGCCGCGCCTCCGGAGAAAACGGGGCCAGGGATGGCGGCCTGTCGCCGGTGGCAAAAGGGCCGGACCTGCCCAGCAGGGAAAAGATGTTCTCTTGCGTCATGAGACTTTCGCTCCTTTCTCAAGACCGAAATCATCGGCCTTGGCAACTCGCTTTTTTTCCACTGTACGGGCAGGAAATCCTCGGATCAAGAACTATATTCCGCCACCAGGAGTCGCACCTCCCTATCATGGAGCGGCCTGTTCAAGTCCAGGCATTGCCCGCGGAAGGCTTCGGCCAGCCGGGGCAGATGCTCCTCCCGACAGTGCAACCCCAACTGCCGCAACCGCTCGACCACGCCCTGCCTGCCCACTTTTCCCCCATAGGACCATTGCCGCCTCGCCCCAACCAGACCTGGCTCGTAGGGCTCGTAGGTCCGGGGATCCTTGGCGAGCCCGGCCAAATGCAACCCGGTTTCGCAGGCAAAGATCCCCGCGCCGATCACCGGGTGATGGGGTTCGATCGTCCTCCCCGAGCAACCGGCGGCATGCTGGGCCAGTCCCTTCAACCGGGTGGTCGCATAGGGCCTGTTGCCTTGCAGGGCCAGATAACCGGCCACCTCTTCCAGCCGGCTGTTCCCGGCCCGCTCGCCCAGACCCAAAACCGTGACGTCTGCCCAATGGGCGCCTGCCTCCAAGGCAGCAATGGCATTGGCCGTACCCATGCCGAAATCGTTGTGCATGTGCACCCCGATCTCCACCGCGAAATTGCTCCGCAGGTCGCGGACCAGAGCGTCAATTCCGCCGGGGGTGGCCACGCCCACCGTGTCGGCGATCCGGATGCGATCCACCCCGTTTTTGCAGGCAACGCTGACGATCTCGCGCAGAAAATCCGGCTCAGCCCGGGTCGCATCCTCCAGGCCGAGGGAGAGATAGGGCGCCCCGGCCCGCGTCGTTGCGACCGCCCTGGCCACCATCTCCAACACCGCCGCACGCCTCAAATTCAACTTGATGGCGATATGGAGGTCGGAGACCGGCACGGAAAGGGAAATGACCTCCGGGGCCAGGCGCAGAGCGCAGGCGATATCCTCCTTGCGGCAGCGGCACCAGAGGGACAGACGCTTCACCCCGGCCTCCCCGCGACAACGGGCGACCAGGGCCGGCAGCTCGCTGTCCAACGGCGTGGCGATGCCCACCTCCACCTCTTCGATCCCGACCCGCACAAGATCCCGGGCAAGGGCCACCTTCTGCTCCAGGGTGAAAGCAACCCCCGCCGTCTGGCTGCCCTCGCGCAGGGTGCTGTCCACCAAACCTCGCACATGCTCCATGGCTGTCACCTCACGCACTCGATGCCGCCGCCATCATGCGGCGAAGACATTCTTTTTCTCGCTGCCTGTCGTGGAGCATGGCGAACCCCACGCTATTCCAGCAAAGCCACGGTCTTCACCTGAGCCCAGACTTCTTGGCCGGGCGACAGCTCAAGCGCTGCCACCGCTCGTTTCGCCAGGCGGGCAATCAAAACCGACGCCCCGACCCGAATACGGACCAGGGCCAATCCCGGATGTTCGTCGTCGGCAATGGCGGACACCCTTGCAGGCACGAGGTTCTGAATACTTGTCTGGGTTTGTAACTGCCGGGTCAAACTCACATCCCGGGCCAGAACCCTGACCCGCATCCTGCTGCCTGCCGCGGCCCCCATATCCCTTGTCCACAGGCTGCCGCCCTGGAAATCCATCCGGGCAAGATGCCAGGTCTTGTCTCTTTCCCCCACGACAACATCGAGCACCACGCCGATATCTTCGCCAAGCCGGATCGGCAAATCGATCCGAGCCAGGGTTTCCACCAGGGGGCCGCTGGCTACTATTCTACCGTCTTCCATGGCAACGAGATGATCGGCCAGCCGGGCCACTTCGTCGGGGGAGTGGCTGACGTAGAGCACGGGAATCTTCAACTCGTCATGCAACCGTTCCAGGTAGGGCAGGATTTCCTGCTTGCGCTTGAGATCGAGTGCCGCCAGCGGCTCGTCCATGAGCAAAAGGCGGGGGCTGACCGCCAGCGCCCTGGCAATGGCGACCCGTTGCCGCTCGCCGCCGGAAAGCCGATCCGCTTTCCGGTCAAGCAGATGGCCGATACCCAGAAGGTCCACGGCCTGATCCAGACTCACCCTGTGTTCCGTGGTGGCCCGCCTGATGCCATAGCGCAGATTGCCGAGCGCAGTCAGGTGCGGGAACAGGCTGGCCTCCTGGAACACATACCCCAGGGGCCGCTTGTGCGTAGGCCGCCAGGTTGTGTCGTCCTGCCAGATTTCGCCCTTGAACGAAAGAAATCCTTGCCGGGCACGCTCGAGACCCGCGATGCAGCGGAGCAATGTGGTCTTGCCGGAGCCGGAATGCCCGAACAATGCGGTCACGCCCCGATCCGGCAAGACGCAATCGACATCGAGCGAAAAGCCCGGCCAGTCAACGTGAAACCGCGCCTTGATCGTCTCCATTGCCTCAACCCTTCTTGGCATCGGGCCGCCAGGCGTACAGCGCCAGCAGCACCAGGAAAGCGAAGATCAGCATGACGGCGGCCAACCGGTGGGCCTGGCCATATTCCAGCGCCTCCACATGGTCATAAATCTGCACCGAGACCACCCGGGTGATCCCCGGCAGATTGCCGCCTATCATCAACACCACCCCGAATTCCCCCACGGTGTGAGTAAAAGTCATTATGACCGCGGTGAGAAAGCCGGGCCGGGCCAAGGGCAGAACCACGCTGAAAAAGGCATCCAACGGCGAAGCTCCCAAGGTCGCGGCGACTTCAAGCGGACGGTCGCCGATGGCCTCGAATGCATTTTGCAGGGGCTGGACCATGAAGGGCAGGGAATAAAACACCGAGGCGATCACCAGCCCCCAGAAGGTGAAGGGCAGCGGCCCGACACCCAGTGCCCGGGTAAGATGCCCGACAGGGCCATCAGGCCCCATCGCCAGCAGCATATAAAATCCCAGCACCGAAGGCGGCAAAACCAGGGGCAAGGCGACAACAGCGCCAATCGGCCCCTTCCACCAGGAACCGGTGCGCACCAGCCACCAGGCGATAGGCGTTCCGACCAGCAGGAGGATGACCGTGACGATGCTCGCCAACTTTACGGTAAGCCAAATGGCCTGCATGTCGCTGCCCGACAAAAGCATAACTGTCTCCGGAATCAATTCTTTACGCCTATTTGCCTGCGTTTTCACCCGGCAGCACAAAGCCGTACTTCACCATCACGGCACGGGCAAGCTTGCTGCCCATGTAATCGGCAAAGCGTTTGGCAAGGGCGTTGCCTTCGGCCCGCTTGGTGATGATGTACCCCTGTTCAAGGGGCTCATGCAGGGTATCAGGGATCAACCAGTACCCTCCCCTGCTGGCCAACTCAGGATTCACGGCCAAGGACAGGGCGATGATGCCGACCTGCGCATTGCCGGTCTGGACGAACTGGGCGGTGTGGGCGATGTTCTCGCCATAGACCAGCTTCGGCTCCAGCTTCTCCCATAAACCCGACGCGCGCAGGGCCTCTTCCGCTCGCTTGCCGTAAGGCGCATGCTTCGGATTGGCAATGGCGATGCGACTGATCTTCGGGTCGGCGAGGCTGGCCATGGTCATTTGGGCGGCGTCCAGACTTGCACTCCACAACACGATCCGGCCAAGGGCATAGGGCCTTACCTCGGAGGAGGCGAAGCCTTGTTTGGCCAGCTCGCGGGGAAACCCGATATCCGCGGAAAAATAAAGATCATAGGGCGCACCCTGCCGTATCTGGGTTTGAAACTTGCCCGACGAGCCGTAGATGACGTCAATCCCCTCGTCGGGATTGGCGCTCTTGAATGCGGTGACGATCTCATCCATGGCGAATTTCAGATCGGCCGCCGCCGCAACGGTGATTTTTGCGGCATGGGCAGGCACGGCCAGCAGCATGAAGCAGACGAACAACAGGGATTTGAGGGGTTTCATGGGGTCTCTCCGTAATACGTTAAACAGCAGATAGGCCTAACTTTGGCCGCCATCGGGTTTTTCCATTTCGCACAGCGCAGGCCCCAGCTTTTCGGTCATTTCCTGCAACACGGCTTGAAACCTGGCGTGATACTCCCAAAAAACCGCGATCGCCCGCTCGCCCGTCACCGTAAGCTTGGCCCCACCACCGCTTTTGCCGCCCCGGGAGGTCTCCACCAGCTTGCACCCGGCCTGGCGGTTCATGGAGTCGAGAAGATCCCAGGCATGCTTGTAGGACATCTCCATGGAGCGGGCCGCCTGGGCAAGGGAACCGTACTCCCTGATCCGCTCCAGCAACACCACCCGGCCATAGCCGAGAAAGGTGCCCTCCTCCCCTTCGAGCCAAAGCCTTCCGCGCCACTTGAGACCGGATCCCCCCTTGTCTTGCGATGTGTGGTTTTTCATGGCGTTATATTTATCAAAATATAACGGTCGCGCAATGCTTTTTTCATAAAAAAAGCCCGTCTGTCTCAGCCAGGGAGGGGCGAGACAGACGGGCCGAACAGGGAAAAAATATGGAAAACCCCTGCTAGAACGACATGCTCACGGAAACCCCGCCGTAAATGAAATCGTCGTCGTTCCCATCTTTGCTGCTTGACCGCATGAGATCCTCGGCATCGCTGCTCAGAGGGAAGGTGTAGCTGAGCTTGGGAATGACAGTGAAGTACTTGTTCACCGGCACAGTGAGACCCATGGACAATATACCGTCATGGAAATTGCTGTACTTGCTGCCATCGGCTTCCGCATAGGTTGCGGCCTCATCCGCCGCGAGGTAGCTCGCCTGCGCGCCAAGATCAAGGGTAATGTCACCCTGCACCGGGAAGGAATGGGAAACCCCCAGGGTGGTGTACCAGCCCGGATAGAAATCCGTATCGCGGTACACGGTCAGAGTCGGCTTCAGGAGGGTGTTCAGCGCAGCGCTGGCAAAGAACTCCTGCGAATCCTCCGCCGCATCCAGAGCATAGTAAATATAGCCCACGGAAAAGGCCACGGGACCCATTTCCCAGGCATAGGCCAGGGTCAGGTCGGTCTCGTTCCAGTTATTGGATTTGTTGACACCATCGTTCGTGTACGGATCGGTATCGAGATTTCCCCAGACATTTGCCGAAAATCCCTTATAGCCCACGGTCATGGACGGCTGCACCACGATGCTGTCCTTACTCAACTCAAAGCCACGCCAGATATACTGACTGAAGGCGCCAACGGTCATATTCGCCGTGGGCTTGTCTTCCTCGGCATCGGCAGCACAGGCCAGGCCGGAAAACATGGAAAGACATACCCCCGTAGCAGCAACTCCAACCAGCAACTTCCTTGCGATTCTACTCATCTCCTTTCTCCTTTCTAAAATAGTGAACGCCATAACAATATTTCTGAACATCCGTACCCTCTGGGGATCGCAGGCGAGCGCACAAGCACTCGCACACCTTGCATATCAAGTTATGTGCCAACCCCGAAAAAAAATTCCGAAAAACCCAAAACAACTTGAATTCAAAAGAAAAAAACAGCTAGACCTCTCCTCCCCGCGATAGTGCGCGAAGGAGATTGTCAAACAAAAATGTGATAAAAATTATAGCAAGCTAACACAAATGTAATCAAACCTTCCCGGCAGCAGCCCCCCCCCCGCGCTACTCCTTTTCCTTGGCGCTACAGGTCCGCACCGAGTCGATCTTGGCCCAGTCATAGTAGGTGTTACAACTCTGCCCATCCTTGCCTTCTTCCGTAATCCGGACAAACTCCTCGCCGAGAAAAATTACTGCCTTCTCATACACCTTGCCCTCGTTCACCTGCACCGACACGCCCTTGCGCAGCTTGCGGGACAAGGTCCCCTGCACCGGCTTGGAAGAATACTCAAACACCTTTTCCCAGGTAGCCTTCATTGCATCACCTCGTTCAGTTCGTTTTTCAAGAACACCCGCCGCCCGAGCCGACACAGCCGCCGGAGGCGCAGGACTTCTTCCGTTTCTGCAGAGGCGCGACATTGGCGCCTTCGTATATCGCCTTGAGACCATCAACAATAAATCCGCCCATCTCCACCGGCCGCACCCCTCCTTTTTCAAGAATCTCACGGGGCGTTTCCCCCACGCCGCTCACCAGGACCGCCCGGCAATCGTTCAAGACCCTGGCCAGAGAAGTCCAGCGCTGCAAGCCGCCGCCCACCTTGGGCGCAAGGCGCTCCTCCTTCAACAGATACTCATCCCCTTTACGCTCATAGATCTGGAAGCGGTTGGCCTCGCCAAGATGCTGATTGACCAAAACTCCCTCCATGGTGGCCACCGCCACATAGGGCCTGATCTCGGGCGGCAGCGGCGGAAGCTGGGCGCAGGCGGAGAGGCAGCCGCGCATCTCCTCAGTCCGGTCCTGATCGAGCAACCCCACCGCATCGGCCCGGCAGCGGGTGCAATGCCGCATCTGGGGCAGGAACTTCTCCGCCTCGGTGCGCAGCGCACCAACCTCCTCCTTGGACGGCTCGCGGATCGTGCCGAAGGGGGTGCCCACGTTGGGGAACATGGCCATGCAGTTAAAAAGATCCGCGCCCAGTCCCTGCATGGTTTCCGCGACCTTCAGGATATGCTGGTCATTGATCCCCGGAATCAGGATGGAGTTGATTTTCACCGTGATCCCGTGCGCCTTCAGGGCCTTGACCGCTGCCAACTGCCGGGAAAGGAGCAGCTCCGCCGCCTGGCGGCCGTGATAGGCAACCTTGCCGTCCCGCACCCAACTGTAGATCCTGGCACCCACCTCCGGATCCACGGCATTGATGGTGATGGTCACATGGGAGACATTCAGCTCTGCCAGCTCCGGGATATAGGGCCCGATGGCCAACCCGTTGCTGGCCAGACATAAGATCATCTGCGGGTAATTCTTGTTGATCAGCCGCATGGTTTCCATAGTCGCCTCGCCATTGGCAAAGGGATCGCCGGGCCCGGCAATGCCGGCCACGGTGATGCGCGGCTCCTTTTCCAGAACCTTGCCCATGTACACCAGGGCCTGCTCCGGGCTCAGGATGGTACTGGTCACCCCGGGCCGCGATTCATTGACGCAGTCGTATTTGCGGTCGCAGTAATTGCATTTGATATTGCAGTTCGGCGCCACCGGCAGATGGACCCGGCCGGCCTGTCCTTTCATGGCCGGGTTGAAACAGGGGTGCTTGCTCAGGTCTTTGTGGATTTCAGTCATGATTTTCTCTCCCTTATGTATCTAGATTAAACCTCTAGCAAAAATTCCGTTTCGTCATTCCCGAGGTAGTTGTCGGGAATCCAGTTCTTCGTGAAATCCAAGGTGTTGTGGATTCCCGCCTACGCGGGAATGACGGAAGCACAGGACACGCCCAGCCTCTGCCATCACATGTAACTGTAGCCAACCTCGGAAGTGTCCTGTTTGACCGCGATCATGGTATTGGCGATCAGGTCGAAAAGCTGCTGCGCCCCGTGGTAGCCGATGTGCAGCAGCCGCTGCCCGCCCATCCGGTCGTGGATGGGAAAGCCCACCCGGATGAGCGGGATGCCCAAACCCCGCGCCAGGGTATACCCCTTGCTGTGGCCGAGGAAGAAATCAGGCTTGAGCTCCGCGGCCAATTCACCGATCTCGTAAAAATCCATGCCCTCATGTATCCGGGGCATCTCCAGGCCAAAGCCTTCCACCGCCTTTTCGATGGCCTTAACAAACCCGCCGCTGGTCCCGCCCGAGGCGCAAAGCACCGGCTGCACCCCGATCTCGGCCAAGAAAGAGGTCAGGCCGATGACCAGCTCCTCTTCGCCGTAGACAATGGCCCGTTTGCCGAATATGTACTTATGGCCGTCCACCAGGCTGTCCACCAACCGGCCCCTTGCCAGGGCGTATTTTTCCGGCATGGGGTTGCCGGAAAGGCTGCGCAACACTTCGAAGAACCGGTCGGTTTCCCTGATGCCCACCGGCATGCCCAGCCGGTGCAACTCCACGCCGTAGCTTTTTTCCAGATATTTGCCCCCGGAAAGCTGATCCGGCAGGGTATGGCCGAACTCCACGGTTGCTTTAGCCCCGCCCATGGCCCGGATATCGCTGATCTTGGTCCCGCCCTTGGGGATCAGGGGGTAGTCCCGCAGGGCCGGGCCGTCGAGGGTTTCGGAAAAATCAGGGAGCACGGTGGCAGTCAGGCCGCAATCGGCAACGATCTCCTTGAGGCTTCTGAGATCCGCAGCCGAGAGAAAACCGGGCAAGATATTCACCGTGGGGTTGGGCTCAGCCGCCACGGTCAACTGCTCCACCAGCCCCCGCACCGCCGCATGGAACCCCTCCATGTGGGTGCCGGAATAGCTCGGGGTCGAAACCTGCACCAGCAGCGGGCCGCCATCCTGCATGAATTCCTGGCGGTACTCAAAGAGCAGTCGCTTCACGTCATCGCCGATGGTTTCGGTGAGGCAGGTGGTGGCGATGCCGATGAGCGCCGGGTGGTATTTTTCGGTTACGTTTTTTAAGCCCAGCTTCAGGTTCGCCCCGCCGCCGTAGACCGCATTCTTCTCCCCCAGCGAGGAGGAGGCGATGTCGATGGGCTCGTTGAAATGGCTGATGATGTAACGCCGCATATAGGTGGCGCACCCCTGGGAGCCGTGAAGAAAGGGCACCGCCCCTTCCACGCCCCGAAAAGCCAGGCTGGCGCCCAGCGGCTTGCACAGCTTGCAGGCATTGGTGGTGGAGACATACTGGGGGGGCATCTTAGTCATTGATCTCCTCCTGTACGGTTTCTGCTTTCCGTGGCACAAACCGCCACACCGGGCTCATCACTGAGGAGTACACCTCGCGGGCGAAGTTGAGCATGCCCGCAAACCCGGCCAGCATCTCCTTGCGCTCGTGGTTGTGGTCGCAGAAGGCCACGCCCAGCTTGTAGGCGATGGGCCGCTCCTTGACCCCGCCCACGAAGATGTCCACCTCTTTTTCCTGGAGAAACGCAGAAAGCTCCAGGGGGTTGGAATCATCCACGATGATGGTGCCTGGGTCGGTGATCTCGGCCAGTTCCGCATAATCCTCCGGGGTTCCGGTCTGGGAGCCGACCATGACCACCTGCATGCCAATGGTGCGGAAGGCCTTGACCAGGGAAAACGCCTTGAACGCCCCGCCCACGTAAATGGCAGCCCGCTTGCCCGCCAACGCCTGCCGATATTTCATGATCTCCGGCATGATCAGGGAAAGCTCCTCCTTGACCAGCTCCTGGGTGCGACGCATCATCTCCTCGTCCTTGAAAAACGCGGCCACCGCATAGAGCGACTCGGCCATGTCCTCCACACCGAAATAGGAGACGCGCAGCGAGGGGATGGAGTAATCCTCTTTCATCATCCGGGCCAGATCCATGGTGGAGCCGGAGCACTGCACCACGTTGAGCGCGGCCCCGTGTGCCCGCTGAATGTCCCCCACCCTCCCGTCTCCGGTGATGTTGGCCACCACCTCGACGCCCATCCGGGTAAAGTAGTCGCGGATCAGCCAGATCTCCCCGGCCAGGTTGAAATCGCCCAAAATGTTGAGGCTGTACTTGGAGATCCCGCTGATATCGCCCATGCCCACCAACTGGCGCATGGCATTGCAGGCGGCCTTGTACCCCTCCCGCTTGTTGCCCTTGAACCCCTCCGACTGCACGGGCAGGACCGGGATGCCTTTCTCCTCGCTCACCCTCCGGCACACCGCCTGCATGTCGTCGCCGATGATCCCCACGATGCAGGTGGAATAGACAAAGGCCGCCTTGGGCGCATGCCGGTCGATGAGTTCGACCAGGGCATTGTAGAGTTTTTTCTCGCCGCCGAAGATGACATCGGTCTCCTGCATGTCCGTGGAAAAACTCAAGCGGTGCAACTCCGGCCCGGAGGAAAGGGCGCCCCGGATATCCCAGGTGTAGACCGCACAGCCGATGGGCCCATGCACCAGATGCAGGGCATCGGCAATGGGATACAGCACCACCCGAGAGCCGCAGAACACGCAGGCCCGCTGGCTCACCGCCCCGGCCAGGCTGTCCTTGTTGCAATCCATGGCAAAGGGGGCTTCCCCGGTGCGGTGTATCGAATCCTGCCGTTCCTGCAACGCTGCTTCCATGGCGTCCGTGCTCCTGTGTGATGATGTGTACAGGGGTAAGAGCAAGGGGTGTGCCAAGCGGGGGGAATAATATTTTGTTGTGTTATTACTTACAGTTAAGCAGAAAAAAGCTCATGAACTTAAAAGGGAGGGGACCGGGACAGAAGTGGGTTGTGTAAGGTTTGCGACAAAAAAGAAAGGGGCGGACATTTTTGTCGGCCCCTGCGGGGGTTCATCGCGGCTAAAGCCGCTCCTACCATGAGAAGGTAGTGGTTGCCATGCCCGCAAGCGCGGCTTCAGCCGCGATAATCCTTTCGATCTGTCTCCACCGAACCACTCGTTTCCCCCCTGGATTGACAATCAACCGGGGAGTATGGGATGCTCAGGGAAGCTACTTGAGACTCCACGAAACTTTAAATCAGGAGCTTCCCTTGTGCCTCCATCAAAATTTTCACCTTGGTTCGACAACTTGAAATATCGCAAAACCCTGATTGCTGCGGGTGCCATAGGCATCCTCGTTCTATTGTTCCTGATATTGTTCGATTGGAACTGGTTTCGCGCGCCCATCGAGCGCTACGTCTTTAAAAAAACCGGGCGCCACCTGAAGATCGAGGGCGAGATCAAGGTCGCGCTGGGTTTTTCTCCCACCATCCGCATCGGCAAGATGCGCTATGAAAACCCGGAATGGTCGAATGAGAAGCAGATGGCGTCCGTGGAAGGCCTTGAGTTTGTGCCGAACCTGCGCTCGTTGTTTGCTCGGGTCATTATTGTCGAACGGCTGCGCGTGGTGGATGGTGATGTGCTGCTGGAGCGCAGCAAGGACGGCAAGCGCAACTGGGTGTTCGGCAGGTCCGATGATCCCGAGGCGCCGGTACCGGAAATTCGCAGCCTGACCATCGACCATGGCGTGATCCGCTGGCGCGACGGGTTGGAGGATCTGGACGCGCGTGCCGAGGTCAGAACCGAAGCGCAGGATGCGCAGGGCAAACCGCAGCACTTGCCCACGGTGATAGCTTTTTCCGGCACCTATAAGGATCTGCCTTTTTCCGGGTCGGCACGGGCGGGCAGTGTGCTGGGACTGCGCGATTCCGGGGTGGCCTTTCCGCTGCAAGCCAGCGGAAAAATCGGCAAGAATTCCTTTGAAATCGATGGCACTTTTGTCGATCTTGGGCAGTTGGCCGAAGTCGACGCGCGGGTCAAAATCTCCGGTCCCGACTGGTCTCGCCTGTATCCGATAATTCCGGTCCCGCTGCCCCATTCGCCCCCTTTTTCCATCGAGGGCCGCTTTAAGAATCAGGGGGCGCAATATGCCTATGAAAACTTCAAGGGAATCATCGGGGGCAGCGATATCAACGGCACCGCGGTGTTCACCCCGAAGCAGCCGCGGCCTCACCTTGCCGCCTCGTTTCACAGCAAAATCCTCGACCTGAAGGATCTGGGCCCGATGATCGGGATTCACTCAAGCGGCGCCGCCGATAAGGGACGCGGCACGGTCTCAAGCGAGCGCAAAAAGGGTGAGGCCCCTGCCGCCCCTGCCCGCGTGCTGCCCAAGGAACCTTTCCGGGTCGAACGGTTGAACGCCATCGACGCCGACATCACCTTAAAAGCCGGCCAGATCCGCCGCCCGGAAGGGCTGGCCCTGGAAGATCTCACGGCAACGCTGAAATTGGCCGATGGCGTGCTCACCCTGGCGCCGCTCAACTTCGGCTTCGCGGGCGGGAATATCATCTCCAATATCACGCTCAACGCAAAACACGATCCCATCGCGACGCAGGCCACGATTTCCATGCGCGCCCTGCGGCTCAACAAACTGTTTCCGACCGTAAAGTTGATGAAAGGAAGCGAAGGAGCGATGGGCGCTAAGATCAGACTTTCCGGGCGGGGCAACAGCCTTGCCGACATGTTGGCAACCGCCACCGGCGAAGGAAATTTCGCGATGTCCGGCGGTACGCTTTCCAATCTGCTGGTCGAGCTTTTCGGCCTGGACGGCGGCGAGATCATCAAATTCCTCGTGGTCGGCGACCGCGAGACCGCCATCCGCTGCGGAGCTGCGTCCTTCGAGATACAAGACGGTTTGGCCACCAGCCGCTCAATCGTCCTCGACACGGCCGACACGCAAATCGAAGGCTCAGGCGACGTCAACCTCCGCGACGAGCAATTGGACCTCATTTTGAAGCCGCACCCCAAGGATGTGAGTATTCTGGTGGTGCGCAGCCCAATCCATATTACCGGCAGCTTTGCCAAGCCGGACGTCAGCATCGACAAGGGCGGCCTGATCAAGCGTCTCGACAGCGCGGCCTTGCTCGGGTTGATCAATCCCCTGGCAGCGCTCATACCTTTGATCGAAACCGGAACCGGAACCGATGCCAACTGCGTAGAGCTATTGGCTACTGTGGAGGAGGCGCAGCGCGAGGCAGTAAAGCCGCCGTCCAGGCCGGTTTCGAAGAAACCGAGGAAATGAAAAGAGGCTTAGATGGCAATAGGTTACGCTGCGCAGTACTCTTTAGAAGTGCTACATTTTGCAGGTGGAAAAGAGGGATTAAGCGAAGAAAACACCTATCTTTTGGCTAATTACCCTGATCGTTTCGATGCCGCTCCAGTCATAATAGGCGTTGATGTTCTTGCGTCCGCTCCGTTCTCCGAGACGCGGACAAACTCCCCCTGAAGATCGGAGGACTCGTACCTCTTCCCTTCATTGACCTGTCGGCCCCCTGGTGCGATGCCTGGACTGCCGCGAAGGGGACGGATTTATGTCGGCCCTGCGGCTTCGGAGAATAGAAAGCCGATGAACTGAATCCCTGGCTCACATGATACCCATTGACAAGCCAGCAGGGGGAATGAGATATTCCTAACTTACAGGAGATGCGACCCATGGCTTTGGCCGGCAGACTTGCTACATTAAAAAATTAACACGATGTGTTAATAAAAATATTGACTGGCGGATTTGATGCGTATATTCTTCAGGACAAGAAAGCTGCAAAAAACATGTTCCGAAAATTCCGAATCCCGGAAACAACTGGGAGCCAAATGTGGCCGCAAGCTGCAACAAAGGATGATGGAACTCAAGGCAGCCCAAACTCTCACCGACATCTCCCGCCTGCCACCCGCCAGGTGCCACGCATTGACCGGCGACAGGGCAGGACAATTTTCCGTTGATCTGGAACACCCTTACCGCCTGCTGTTCATTGTTGCCGACAATCCGTATCCTGAACAAAAATGCGGCGGGGTGGACTGGGACGGGGTCACGGAAATCGAAATCATCGAGATCGCAGACACGCACTGAAAGAGAAACGCCCATGTTGACCGCGCAAAAAAAATATGAGTTTACCCCGGATTATGCAGTGCCGCCGGGAGATACCCTGCTTGAAGCCATGGAATCTCTTGAGATGACGCAAAAGGAACTGGCGGTGCGAACGGGACTGACCGAGCAGACCTTGACCAGGATCTTCAAGGGGGAACAACCGATATCCTATGAAACCGCCAATCGGCTCGAACTGGTGACGCGGATCCCGGCCAGGTTCTGGAACAATCTCGAAGCGCAATACCGGGAACAGATGGCCAAGCTGGAGGAGCGCCGACGGCTTGAGTCAAACATCCAGTGGCTGAAGACGATTCCGACCAAGGAACTGATCGAGCGCGGCCATCTCGAAGCGGAAAGGGACAAGGTTGCCCTGCTAAGAAACACCCTGGCTTTTTTCGGCGTCAGCAGCGTCAAGGCCTGGCAGGAAATATGGGAAAAACCTGCTGTGGCTGCCCGGCGATCGCTCTGTTTTGAAACCCGGCCGGGGGATACCGCGGCCTGGATTCGCCAGGGAGAATTGCAGGCCCACGAGATCGAATGCGGTCCTTTTGACAAAAAGCGCTTCAAAGAGGCGCTGCAACAGATTCGTTCTTTGACCCGTGAACAACCCGAGGTTTTCGAGCCGGAAATGAAACGGCTCTGCGCAGAGGCCGGGGTTGCCGTAGCCTTAGTCCGGGAAATGAAAAAGGTTCCCTGGAACGGCGCGACCAGATGGCTAACCCCCAACAAGGCCATGATTCTCCTTTCCTTGCGAGGCCGAGGCGAGGACAAGTTCTGGTTCTCCTTCTTTCATGAAGCCGGACACGTGTTGCACGACGGCAAAAAAGATCTGCTGATCAATGACGACAGTCAGGATGACCCCCGGGAAGTGAAGGCCAATGACTTTGCCGCCGAGTGGCTTATCCCGGAGAAGCACAACCCCGCCATTGCCCGGTTTCGGGCAAGGAATGAAGTTGTCAGTATGGCTGAAGCGCTGGGTATATCCCCCGGAATTGTTGCCGGGCGGTATCAATTTTTGACCGGGAAATGGCATTTTTTCAAGGATCTGATCCGGCCGCTAAAATGGGCGGACAGATAGGCGCAAGATTGACAGGAATTAAGTATTATGCGCCCGGAATTCGTCTTCTCCCTCAAAAAAAATAATAATAGACGTTAAGTAATTGACAGTTAGGTGCTGTGCTGTAAGGTTACCGACAGAATTGATTTTATGATGTCCGCTCCATGAAAAATGCACTTGAGAGGCAATCATGATCGACTACAGCACTTGGAAAGAAGGGCATCTTAAGGTAACAACACTTCTGCTTGACCCAGACAATCCAAGAATCCCAGATTCAGGAGAAAAGCGCTCCCAGCGTGATCTCCTCGCCGAATTGGTTGAAAATGACAAGGTTTACGATCTTGCCAAAAGCATCGTGGAGAACGGGTATTATCCAGTCGAATCCCTGATTATTGTTGAGGAGAAGGGCAAAAAATATGTCGTCGAGGGAAATCGGCGTCTTGCCGCTCTCAAACTCCTTCTTAGTCCAGAATCAGCACCAAACGACCTCAGGAAGCGGCGCTTTCGGGCATTGGCCAACCGTATCAGCCCGGAAGCAGTCAGCAAAGTCAAGGTCATCCGTGCTCCAACTCGTGAAGCTGCAGCACCAGTAATCATGAGCAAACATACCCGTGGTCAGGTAGAAGGTTGGGAACCTCTTATGAAGGCCAAATTTTATCACAATTTGGTTGACCAAGGCCTCGCCCCCGAAGAGATTTCAGAACAATACAACCTTCCGCCGTCCGAAGTTACGAATGCTTTACAGCAATATATGATGTATTCAATGGCCTGTGCACTAGAACTCCCCGGAGAAATCGCCAAAAAAGTCCAGAACCCTCGTGAGTTTCCAATAACGAACCTGGAACGTCTTTATAAAAATCCGGAAGTCACCAAAGCGCTCGGTATCACTTTTGACGGAAACAAAAGGGTTATTGGCGCGATAGATATCGATGAATTCAAGAAAGGATACGCCAAGATCGTGACTGATGTCGCCACTGGCGATATCCATTCTCGAAAATTAAATACCAAGACAGAAATGAGAAAATATCTTGCTTCTCTCGGTGAACATCAGCCGGATTTAAGTAAAAAAGGTAAGTTCACGTCCGATATGTTGCTTCAACCTAGTAGGCAAAAAGAAAAGGTCGAGCGTAGCACCCCTACTCAAAAAAAACGGCCTCAACAGAAACCGATCCAACGGGCGATTATTCCTCTCGATTTCTCATGTGATGTCGAGAACCAACGGATCAACGACGTATTCAAAGAACTCAAAAAACTTCCAGTTGCCCATTACCCTAACGCTGTAGCGCTAATGTTTCGGAGCCTGTTAGAAATGAGTCTAGGTTACTACCTTGATCGCACTGGACACCTCAGTACATTGCAAAACCAACAGAAGGCCGCAAGAGAAAAGAAGGGGCAAAAACTTTCTCGCGGCTGGCATCCTACCCTCACAGAAATGCTGAAATATGTAGTTGCTGAAGACACCGACATCATCGGCAATCCGAACCTGCTAAAGGCCTTGCGAAAACTCATCGACCAACCCAATAATCTTCTGTCAGTTGACACCCTTAACCTCTTTGTGCACAATCAACATTTTTACCCGAACGAAGACTCCTTGCGTGGCTTCTGGCCACCATTACAAGGACTTTTTGAGATTATTCTTATTGAACCGGACGAAACAGATGATGACACTGAGTAATACACATGGGGCAGGCTATGGCCGCAGTGAATAGCCCATTACGATATCCAGGTGGCAAGGCTATCCTCTCCGAGTTTCTGGCTGACGTGATTGAGTCAAATGGCCTACAAGATGGAGCCTACGTCGAACCTTATGCCGGTGGAGCTGGAGCGGCGTTCAATCTTCTCTTTGGTGAACACGTCCAGCGTATCGTGCTAAACGATGCTGATCCATGTATTTCCGCATTCTGGAAAGCAGTATTAAATAGAAAGGACGAGTTAATACGTCTAATAAAGGAGACCCCAGTTACCATTGATGAATGGAAACGACAACGCGATATCTACCGACACCAAGCGCGACACTCCAGAATAAATGTTGCTTTCGCGAGTTTCTACCTAAATAGATGTAATCGTTCTGGGATCATGGTCAATGGGGGCCCTATAGGTGGATTTGACCAGAGAGGCAAATGGAAACTTGACGCACGGTACAACAGGAATGAGCTTATCCGCCGTATCGAGAAGATCCACCTTTATCGAGATCGTATCGAAATTCACAACTTGGATGCCATCGACTTTCTGAAAAATGTGGTGGCACAAAGCGAAGAAATCAGAAACACTCTCGTTTATCTTGACCCCCCATATTTCCTCAAGGGACGCGAGCTTTATCTCAACCATTATCAACCAGAGGACCACGCTCAGCTTGCGGCATTCATCAAGCGACAGGGCTTTCGGTGGATTATGTCATACGACGATATGGCTGAGATACGATCTCTGTACGAAGACTGCAATACTATCCCTTTCCTGATTGACTACAGTGCGCATTCTCGTAAACAGGGAAAAGAATTACTCGTTTACATGGATGATCTTGTCCTGCCGTACACAAGACCAGAGGAAGCAAAGGGACGCACTTAAATCATTGAACTAACTCCCCAGGGTTTATTTGCCGGGACACCCATAATTTCAGATACAAAGTGGGGACGCCCATGATTTCATGCGTTTCTTGCTGAGCCGTATAGGTTGCGAAGGCTCTGGGCCCAAGTCTTGAACAATAAGTCTACTACCGTATTATTTTCCCTGCTTACCCAAGAGCAGGCGTTCAACCGCTGACCGGTAAGCGGCCAGGTCTTCACGTTTGTCGATAGCCAGCACCAGTACGACCAGCACATCTTCCTCAACGCTATAGACCAAACGGTAGCCCTGCTTGCGCAGTTTAATTTTGTAGCAATTGCGCAGGTCGCCATGCAGGTGCGAGCCAGGCGGGCAGGGTTGCTCGAGACGCTTCTTGAGCGCTTTGCGCAATACCGCCTTGATGCTCCCGTCGAGACCGTTCCACTCCTCGAGTGCTTCCGGCATAAATTTGAGCCGGTACTTCGGGATACCTGGAGCGACTTCAGATTTTGTCAATATCCACCTCGATGGCCGTATCTTTGTGTGCCAGTCGGTGGCGCACAAGCTCAACCAAATCCAGGTCGACCAACTTCTCGACCAAAGCTTCGAAAAGCTTAGGGGTGACCATATAAAAAGCAGGACGGTTGTGGTTGAGCACCGCGACCGGCTTTTCGCCTGCGGAGCGCAGCACCTGCGCCGGGTTCTTCTTGAACTCGGACATGCTGATCGAGTAGTCGGCATAGATCGTATCCATACATTCCCTCCTTGAATTATCAGCTACAAATATAGCTCTGTTTATGGTCGTTTTCAAGGGAAAAAGCTGCGCAGTCGTGCACAGGTTGGGGCGGAATCCCATGCCCGCAATCCAAAAAGAAGGGGGCAGACATTTTCGTCTGCCCCCTTCGGGTCGTAACAGCCTCAACTCTTTTTCCCGGCAGACCAGCGGCTGGCCTGCCGGACACTCCCCTCACACCCACCATATCTGCCGCTTGGCCGGGTTGCCGTTTTTTTCAAAGACATCGCCCGACTCCTTGAGCACCGCGTCAAGTTCCTCCACGGTGAAATGGTAGCCGTCTTCCGCCGCCAGAGCGACAAACTCCTCCCGGGTTCCGGGCACGTCGTATTTGGCCCGCAAATGCTTATCTCCGCCGCCAGCAACAAGCAATGCCTCTACGTCTTTTCTCGCCATGGTCGTTCTCCTTCTTATATAATCAATAGGTTGCAATATTAACGGTCGATAACAGAGTGCATGACGCGCGCCTGGACCTCCAGGGCCAGGGTGAGCATGCCGCCTATCTGCCCCATGGTCGGAGGGGTGATGGAGTAGCTCTCGATATCGCAGATATCCTGAAACCCATCCCACGCCTTAAGCTCTGCCCCAAGGCCCTCCAGTTCGCCGGGCAAAAACTCGTCAATGGCCTCCACCAGATCGTGCATGGTGTGGTTATACGGCAGCTTGCCGTTTTTCATGAGCAAGGCCATGATCAGTTTTTCAATGGCCATGGCCACCAGGTTATACAGAATCGCGGTGGTGAAGGGTTCTTTCCGCTGGGTATAGGCATTGTTGGCCGTGGCCAGGAACTGATTGCCCTCCCGCAGATACTCCTCCCACCCCTTGATGGGTTCGCTGTGGGGAGCGGGAAACCCAGCCAGGTTGGCAATTGCATCCTTGCGTGATTCCGGCATGATTTGCCCTCCTTAGCCGAGTCCCTTGTAGCTCTTAATATTTCTGAAAATCTCCCCTCTCCCTAGCCCTCCCCCGAGGGGGAGGGAATCAATGTGATGTCGATTAAAAAGTTACAAGGTACTAGCAGGATGTTGAAAAAGAGTCTTCACTGAAGGCGTTCTTGCCGTCAGCCCTGATTTTCAAATTGTTCTTTGAAACTTTGCACCCACCCTGTGGGAGATTCTGCCATATTTCGATGCACTTTTCTTCATTTCAGGGGAA
>NZ_JALKCW010000024.1:0-45961 GCF_046883345.1 Hydrosulfovibrio ferrireducens
ACTCTAAGATGTTCCCCACACCCGTGGGGATGAACCGGTGCAGCAAGGGTATGACCGCCTGGAGAAAGCATGTTCCCCACACCCGTGGGGATGAACCGCTCTCTGCGGAGTTGGGGCATCGGGTGGAGCGATGTTCCCCACACCCGTGGGGATGAACCGGGACCAGGATGGGGGCGCGGACCTTCAATGATATGTTCCCCACACCCGTGGGGATGAACCGACGCCAGGGGATCGGAGGGAGGCTTGAGCCATATGTTCCCCACACCCGTGGGGATGAACCGGACATGCGCGAAAAGGGCCACAAGGTCGAAGGATGTTCCCCACACCCGTGGGGATGAACCGGCTCAGTTTCTAGCTCAAACCACCAATTAGCAATGTTCCCCACACCCGTGGGGATGAACCGCTATGGTTGATGATATCTATCTCCAGCAGTACAATGTTCCCCACACCCGTGGGGATGAACCGGCATTGTCACGGGAAAAATGCCAGATATATCAATGTTCCCCACACCCGTGGGGATGAACCGCCTGGAGAAATCCATGCTTGTGTGGGCGTATCATGTTCCCCACACCCGTGGGGATGAACCGCGGGGGGGCTTGGTAACACTTAACGCCAAGGCATGTTCCCCACACCCGTGGGGATGAACCGCAAATATCGGTAAGTGAGTTTGGGGAAGAAATATGTTCCCCACACCCGTGGGGATGAACCGATCACTATAGAGGATTACGACAGCGGAACCGTATGTTCCCCACACCCGTGGGGATGAACCGATAGCTGAATATCGCGGTTAGCCTCAATTGACATGTTCCCCACACCCGTGGGGATGAACCGTTTGCCACGGACCAACAGATACACCGGGAACAATGTTCCCCACACCCGTGGGGATGAACCTGGGCGCCGGTGGTGATCTCGTTGAAGATGACCATGTTCCCCACACCCGTGGGGATGAACCGAATTTCTGACGTGCCATACTTACTTGTGGTTAATGTTCCCCACACCCGTGGGGATGAACCGGGGGATGTAGCTGGAAGCCTTAACACTGACGGATGTTCCCCACACCCGTGGGGATGAACCGTTATGGGGTTGATGCCGGTTACGCTGATAGACATGTTCCCCACACCCGTGGGGATGAACCTACGGAACCGGGCGTTGGCCATGCGATGCTCTCATGTTCCCCACACCCGTGGGGATGAACCGCCAGTATGAATCGTTCTATCCGTCCGGTTCTCATGTTCCCCACACCCGTGGGGATGAACCGAGTTCTTGCGCCAAGGAATATTATTATGGGAAATGTTCCCCACACCCGTGGGGATGAACCGAGACACTTGATACATCAAAGAAGCCGCACACCATGTTCCCCACACCCGTGGGGATGAACCGCCATGGTGGAGGTATCTGGTAGCGGTTATTGTATGTTCCCCACACCCGTGGGGATGAACCGGCCGTTTTCTTTGTTGGTGAGGAGCGATATCGATGTTCCCCACACCCGTGGGGATGAACCGATCCTGTTTGGGCTCTTCGATATTTACAGGGAATGTTCCCCACACCCGTGGGGATGAACCTGTTACCGTCCGATTCCGCTACCTGGGGGGGTAATGTTCCCCACACCCGTGGGGATGAACCGTAAACATGGATACGACACGACGATTGCTCGGAATGTTCCCCACACCCGTGGGGATGAACCGCCATTACGCGAATAACAACGTGGTCATCAACTATGTTCCCCACACCCGTGGGGATGAACCGACCAGGACGCTGTTGCGTTGGTTTTCGTCGAGATGTTCCCCACACCCGTGGGGATGAACCGGAGAAACGACCATGAAAGCATTAACCGCACAAATGTTCCCCACACCCGTGGGGATGAACCGTCGAGGTAACTATTTGGACAAATATTGAAGGGATGTTCCCCACACCCGTGGGGATGAACTGGCGGGTCTGCTCAAAAACAAGATCGGCACCCGATTGTCTCTCGTGGATTGAACCGAGCAGTACAGAGGAACAGGCAAGGTGGTGCTGCGGTAGCGGCTGGTCAAGTTGGGGCGACTACTGGACAAGGCCCGGGCGTTACTGGTGACGGCCCAAGCGAAGAACGGGATGCAGGCAGCGTGGTCACTGGTGTCGACGATGAAGTTCGACTACATCAACAAACAGGGGTACTGGAAAGCTTTTGTGGAGAAGAGATGGGGCCGTGAGGCTTCCGCAGCAACCTTGGCGCCCGGTGGCGGTTATCAGGACTGCGGCCCAACCGGAACCATCGTTTGCATAAAATAGCGCAGTTGACGGAGAGTGTCAAATGGTTGGGGCCTATCAGCAACATCAACAAGATTGACGATCGTGTGATCATCGCTGTCCTTGATCGTCTGCATGCAAAGGTTGCCAGGTTTCGTCTTTCAAGAATATATCGGCGAGGAGTTGCTGCGCTCCACCCAGTCGCCCCTCGCACAGGGGTGTGGATGAGGCCGTAAAGCCCCGCTCGGGGATCACTGAGCGCAGAGTTGCTCGAAGATATTATCCTTCATGTCGATGAGGTCGTCCGGCCCCAGATGCAGTTCCTGCAGCACCCCCTCGTTGAGTTCGCTCCATTCCTCCGGATCCCATTCGTTGTCGATGATTCGATCCATCAAGCCGATGGAATAGCCAAAGGTGTAGGCGATGAAGTCGGCGACCTTGATCAGGGCGATGAGCTTGTCCGGCACTGCTCCTTGCCCGGCGAGGTTGGAGGTGTGGTGGTGGATGATGGTCTTGCATACCGCCTCGGGCAGCGACCAGGTCTTGGCCAGCAGCCCCCCCACCACGCAATGGTCCGAACCGACCAGCGCATCTTCCTCCTGGATAATGTCGCGCTTGTGGCTGAGGGCGGCATGGGTGAAGGCCTGGTATGGCGGCGTGCGTTTGAGCAGCATCGGGATGGCGCAGTCGTGGAACAACCCGGCCATGTAGGCCATGTCCGGGGTGATGTCCTCGGCGGTCAGGATGCCGCGCATGGTTTTGGCCAGGGATTCCGCCGCCACGGCGGTGTGCAGGGAATGATCCCAGAAGATTTTATCCGTTGCGGTGCCGCCGCCCAAGGCATCCTGCAGGCAGGCGGTGAGAACCACCTTGCGGAAGTTTTCCAGCCCCATGTAGGTGAGGGCCTTGACAATGGATTCGCACTTGTTGGCCAGGCCGAAAAACGGGGAGTTGATGACGTTGATGACCTTGGCGCTTATCGAGGCGTCCTGGGTCACCAGATTGGCGATGCGCGGAAAATCGGGATGCTCGGTGCGCATTTCCTTGTTGATCTCGATGACGATGGTGGGCTGGGCCGGCAGCTTGATCTTGCTGACGATCTGCTTGGCGTGATCAAGGCGCTGGGCGTTGAAATCAATGGTGGTCAAGTGTGCGCTCCGTTGCAATTGATGGGAAAAGGCATGGGCGGGCGAGCCGATTATGTTATCTCGGCAATGGTAGCATGTTTCAAAAAGGTTACGAAGAAAAAAAATGAGCAGGGCCTAATGGCATAGGCGTCTGCAAGAGGCTCAACCGCCGTCCGGCAGGGCGGTTGCCTGGCTGTTTTTGCGGCGGCGCAGCCATTTGTACCCTTCATGGCTCAGGAGAAGGAGCACGGGAAAGGGCAGCAATATCCAGAGGTCAGAGAGCGGGACATGGGCGGTGTTGAAGACCTTTTGCACCGGGGCCACATTGAGCAGAGCCCAGACCCAAATCAGCTCGGTCGCCATGGCCCAGAGCATCAGGCGGTTGGAGAAAAACCCGAGGCTGAAGGCGGAAAATTCCCAGCTCCGCATGGTCCAGCCATTGAAGATCTGGCAGGTGACGGCGCCCAGCAGGGTCATGGTCATGGCCTGCCGGTGCAGTAACGGATCGGCAAGAACCACGGTCCCGTATTGCCAGCCATGCTGCTGCAGGAAGAAGGCAAAGGCGATCATGGCCGCCATTGCCTCGATAACACCTAATAAAAGATAGCCCCGCAGAAAAACTTCCCGATCGAGGATCTTTTCTTTCCTGCTCACCGGCGGCCGGTTCATGATGTTTTTTTCGGGCCTTTCGCTGCCCAGCGCCACGCCCGGGAGGATGTCCGTGCCGAGATCGATGGAGAGGATCTGGATCACCGAGAGCGGCAGGGGGATTTTTAGGAAGAACTGCAGGATGTAGGGCACGATCTCCGGCGCGTTGGAGGCGAGCACATAGGTGACGAACTTCTTGACGTTGAAATAGACGGTCCTCCCTTCCTCGATGGCGATGACGATGGAGGAGAAGTTGTCATCGAGCAGTACCATGTCCGCCGCCTCCTTGGCGACCTCGGAGCCGGAGATCCCCATGGCGATGCCGATGTCCGCTTTTTTGAGGGCAGGCGCATCGTTGACCCCGTCGCCGGTCATGGCCACCACCTCGCCTGCATTTTGCAGGGCCGTGGCGATGCGCAGTTTCTGGCTGCTGGCCATGCGGGCAAAGAGGACGGTTTCTTTAGCCAGGATTTCCTCCAGTTGCTCATCCCTCATCTCTTCCAGCTCCGGGCCGGTGATAACCCGGTCGTGGGTCAAGCCGATCTGGTTGGCAATGGCTGCGGCGGTGCGCGGGTTGTCGCCGGTAATCATCATGGTCCGTATGCCGGCGGTTTTGCAGGAGGCCACGGCTTCGGACACGCCATGGCGCGGCAAATCCATGATGGCAATGAGCCCCAGCAGGGTCAGGTCCTCTTCTGCCGCTTTTTTGCCGCGAGCAATGAGCAGGACGCGAAAGGCCTGGTTTTCGAAAGTGTCGGCCCGGGTCAGGGCTGCCTGCCGGTCCGCCTCGGTGAGGGGGTGCTCCGTGCCGTCACTGGCCAGGAAGGTTGTGCATTTGGGGAGCAGTGTCTCCACCGCGCCCTTGGCAAAGAGCCAGGTTGTCTCTCCCTCCTGATACACGGAGGACATCATCTTGCGCTCGCTGGTGAAGATGATTTCCTGCACTTTTTTCATCTCCGGAGCTGTAATCCCCTTTTTGCGACCGGCTGCGACAATGGCCAGCTCGGTCGGGTCGCCGCGCAGGCTCTCCTCGTCGATGCTGGCCCGGCAGTTGAGCAGTCCTGCGATGAACATGGCAACGAGGCGGTTCTCGCTGCTTTCATTCTGCTGGTCAAAGGAAAATTCGCCCGGCTCGCGGTACCCTTCTCCTGAAATGCTGATCTCCTCACCGCCCGCAAGCCAGAGCAGCTTGAGGGTCATCTCGTTTTTGGTCAGGGTGCCGGTTTTGTCCGTGCAGATGACCGTGACGCTGCCCAGCGTCTCCACCGAGTCGAGGTTTTTGATCAAGGCATTGCGCCGGGCCATGCGCTGGCTGGCCAAGGAGAGCGACAGGCTGATGGTCGGCAGCAATCCTTCCGGCACGTTGGCGACAATGAGGGCAAGGGCGAAGATCGAGGCGGTCATGATCCCCTTGCCGGAGAACAGGCCCAGGGCGAAAAAGACGCAGCCCATGCCCAGGGCAATAATCGTAAAGGTGCGGGTGATGTGGATGATCTCCCGCTGCATGGGGGTGATGGCCTTGCGCACGTTTTTGGTGAGGCTGGCGATCTTGCCGAATTCCGTGGCATTGCCCGTGGCGCTGGTCACCGCGACCCCGCTGCCGGAAAGAACGGTGGTCCCGGCAAAGACCATGTTTTTGGCGTCCAACGCCCGTTTTGCCTCGCCCGGCAGGAGATCTCGCGCCACCGGGGCTGATTCGCCGTTGAGGGAGGAGAGGTTGAGAAAGAGCGAGGTTGCCTCCAGGAGAATCCCGTCCGCCGCGACCTTGTCCCCTTCTTCCAGAAGCATGATGTCGCCGGGGACAATCTCGTGCGCCATGGCTGCAACGATCTTGCCCTCCCGGCGCAGGGAAACCTTGGTGGGCATCAGCTTGAGCAACTCCTCCATGGCCTTGTCCGCCCGGTATTCCTGCCAGAAGGTGAAGGTGGCGTTGATGATCACCGCAGCGAGGATGGCATAGCCCAGGATATCGCTGCCCTCGTTGGGGGCATAATGATCGGCGACAAAGGAGAGGATGGCGGCCACCTCCAGGACAATGGCGAAAAAATGGATGTACTGGACCAGATAGGCAAGGAGATAATTTTTTTTCGCCGCGGTTGCCAGTTCATTGGCGCCGAATTCCACGAGCCGCCGCGCCACCTGGTCGGAGGAGAGGCCGTTTTCCGAGGTTTTCAGGCGGAGGAAGAGCTCCTTTTGGTTGAGGGCGAAGAGCTGCATCATTCTCTGTCCCTGGCGTAGAAGGCGATGGTGTTGACCGGCGTGTGCCAAAAGAGCCGTTCCATGGGGTTTTCTCGGAAAAATCCGGGAAACGGGGAACCCCTCCGGCCGCCGATGATCATGAGCTGGAAATCATGGCGGGCCAGATGGTGGAGGATTTGGTCGATCTCCCTGCCGGTCAGGGCATGTTTGATGGTCAGGGGAATATCCAGGAGCTTCATGGTATTGACATAGTGGCTCAACCGGGTGTTGATCTTCTGGAACAGCATCTTGGCGGTGCGGGTATCCATGGTGGCCAGCCCGCGCCTGTCCGTGGGGTGAATGCTGTAGATCTCCGTTGCCGCGCCAAAGGCCTTGGCCAGGGAGCTGAAAAAGGCGAATTTCTGGGCGGAGAGCCGGTCCTCCCGGATGGGGAGCAGGATGTTTTCGGTGACGAAAACCGCGTTCACATGGGCGACCCGGACCACGGCCAGATTGGCGGGCAGGGACAACCGGCTCAACTTTTCGCTGAGCGAGTTCTGGAAAAACCGTTTTTTCGTTCTAATTCTGGTGCTGCAGAAGAGGGTGTCGGTTCTGTTTGCGGCAAGATATTCCCGGATGGCGTGGGTCGGTTCCCCGGTCAGGAAAACCCGTTCGGTCTTGACCCGGTAATGGGTGGCCGCCTCCTCGGCCTCTGCCATGCTCAGTTCCACCTCCTCCCTTCGGTCGGCGGGGTTGAGCACATGGAGCAGGCAGAGGGTGTAGTCAAAGAGCGCGGCGTAGCGCAGGGCATAGAGCGCCGCGACATCCGAGGAAACAAGGCCGTTCATCGCGGTAATGACTTTCATGAACGTGTTTCTCCTGGTTGTGGCCGGGGGGCTTTCCTTTGTCGCGGAAAGAGCCGGGTCGGTCATGGGGGAAAAGTACCGGGCTCGACTGGCGCCGGGCCCGGGGGAGGCTTAAGGATCAGGTCAGGGTCTGGAAGATGTTCTTCAACCCGGTGGTGATGAACTCCACGGATATGGCCGCCAAAATAAGCCCCATGATCCGGGTGATGATATTGATCCCGGTTTTGCCGAGTTTTTTGGCGATGTGGGGTGCGGCCAGCAGGGAAAGATAAATTGCCAAGCCGATGAGGAGAATGCCCGCGCTGGTAATCAGATAGGCCAAAGGTCCTTTTGCCTTGTAGGCGTAAACGATAACCGTGCTGATGGCGCCCGGCCCGGAGAGCAGGGGGATGGCCAGGGGCACCACGGCGATGGTTTCGCGGTCTGAAGTCTCCTCGGCCTCGTCGCTGGTGTGCGCGGCGCGGCTGGTCCTGGCCTGGAGCATGGAGATGGCCATGAGCAGAAGGAGGATACCGCCGCCCACCCGGAAGGAGCCGATGGAAATCCCGAAAAAACGGAGGATGAACTCGCCGCTGACCAAGGTGGTCAGGAGAATGGCCACCACGGCCACCGGAGTGATCCGGACGATTCTGGCTCGGTCTTCCAGACTGTAGCCGTCGGTGAGGCTGATATAGATGGGAATGGCGCCGATGGGGTTGACGATGGCCAAGAGGGAGATGATGAATTTTATGTGTTCTGAAAAATCGAACATGGCGCAGAACCTGGGTGGATCGGGTTTTTCAGTCTTCTCCTGCGATGGAGGAAGCCGGGAGGCTTTTTTGTATTGTATAGGGGAAAGCGGTTCAGTGCAAACAGGGAGATGGTTTTACGGGAAAAAGAGGAGCGCGGCGGGAGCTGGAAGGTTCGGCGGGAATTTGGGAAAAGATGGCGTCAGGTTAGAATGTGCATTTCTTCGGCGTCAACGAGTCGCTCCTCACCCTTGCCGGGCTCCATCATTTTTATAGAGCCCCGCAAAGATTTCGCGTAACAGCCGTTCATCGATTTTTGCCATCAACTGTTCTTCGTATTCATCTTTTTCCGGCGCATCCGGCGCCGGTTTTGCCTCGGCGAACGGTTCCGGTTGGAGATGATTTTCCGCTCCTGCCGGAGGCACGGGCATGGAGTCGATTTCGTCCTGATAGTCCCGGTTGTTTTCAATCCAGCGCTGGCAGTCGTCGTGGCTGCCGATGTAGGCAAAGATCAGCCGCCTCTCCCTCTTCAGGGCGATGAGCCGGAATCCGCAGGAAAGATCGTATTTGCGGCAATCATTGAGGCGTAGCTCGCCATGGCGGGTGCGTTTGCATTCCGCTTCCTCGTGCAGGGGATTGGTTTGCAGATCGGCGATAATCCTTTGTGCCCGTTCGGCCACGATGCGCTCATTTTTGCCGGCCTTGGCCATGGCCACCAGCCGTTTGGCAAACCTCCGGGTTTGATGAATCTCCAAGAGAATCTTTTCCATGCTCACATCCCTGCCCCGTGCAGGGCCGCACCCAGGGCGCCGGTGATGTCGGGCAGCTCCGGCACCCGCACCCGCACCCTTGGCAATCTTTTTTCGAGCAGCTCCACCATGCAGGGGTTTCGCGCCACCCCGCCGGAAAAAGCGACTGCCCCGCCATGCCCGAGCCGGGCCAGCATCCCGGCCAGACGGTCGGCCACCGAGGAGTGCACGGCCCTGGCGATTTCTTCCCGGGCAATACCCCGGTTCTTCATGGAGATCACCTCGGACTCGGCAAAGACCGTGCACATGGAGTTGATCTGCACCTCCCGGTCGGTAGCAAGCGCCGCCGCACCGAACTCCTCCAGGGTATAGGCCAGGGACGCGGCCATGATCTCCAGAAACCGCCCGGTGCCCGCGGCGCATTTGTCGTTCATCTGGAAATTGCTTACCCGGCCTGCCGCATCCAGGCTGATCACCTTGGAGTCCTGGCCGCCCACATCAACAATGGTGGCGCAGCCGGGAAACTCATGGAAGATGCCGCGGGCGTGCGCCTTGATCTCGGTGATCACCGCATCGGCGAAATGCTCGGCAGCCAGATGCCTGCCGTAGCCGGTGGCCACCACGACCTTGGCGCGGTAGTCGGCGATCATCTTCTCCGCCTGCCGGTGCGGCTCGAAGCCCGACGGCTCGATCCGGTGCTCAACCAGTCGCTCCCCGTCCCAGACCGCCATCTTGACGGTTCGGGAGCCCAGATCAACTCCGATGTACATGGTTACTCCCCGATCTGCTCAAGGAAGGCCTCGATCCTGGTCTGGAGCTGGCCGACATCCTCGGCGGAATAATCCGATTCGATGAACAGGTAGGGGATTTTCTCCCGCTCACACGCTTGGCGGATGCGGATTTCCTCGATATTGTAGGTGTGGCAAAACTGGAGGGAGTAGTTGATGATGCCCTGAGCCTTGGAGTCACGGAACTCCTTGATCACCTGGGTGATTCGCTCGTCATTGGGGGTGAAGCAGGAGCAGTCGATCTCCTTGTAACGGTCGGTGAGTGCCACGAGCATATTGTCCATGGTGGTGGCGTTCTCGTCGATAAGATCCTTGAAATAACGGGTGCCGATGCACGACTCCTCGTTGACGATCACCGCGCCCGCCCCCTCCACCAGATTGTGGATTTTCCAGTTGGGCAGGGCCATGGGGGTTCCGGCCACCATCACCCGGATGGCGTTTTTCGTTGGCACCGCCACCCCGGCCTTGATCCGTTCCTCCAGCTCGTCGCAGAGCGCGTTGACCTTTTTTGTAAAGCGCACCGGCTCGTCGTAGAAGGCGATCTGCTCGATGAGCAGGCCGTCCTTGCCGGAGATCGGCGCGGGGTTGTGATGGCGCAGGGAGTTGAGGCGCTGGAGCGCCTTGCGCTTGTTGTTCATGATCTTGACGGCGGCGGCCAGATCCGTTTCCGTAATGGTCTTGCCCGCCACTTCCTCCACCTTGGTCTTGAAATCCTTGACCTCGGCCAGCCAGAGATCGAGATCCCGCTGCCTTTTCAGTTGGGGAATCTCCATGACATAGGTGGGCACCATGGTGTCGAGGATCTCCCAGGTCTTTTTCTTGGCGTCGCAGGTGGTCTCGCCGTAGACAAAATCCACCGCCTGGAAATAGGGGCAGATCCTCCCCGCCTTGAAGCCGAAGGCGGATTTGACCATGGGGCAGATATTGCGCGGCAGGATTTTTTCCGCGTCCGGCACCGAGCCCTGGGAGCCGCCGCATAAGCCGACACAGATCCCGCCCGCCGCCAGCACGATCTCCTCGGGGATGTAGACGCAGAAGGTGCCGATCACCGGACGGCCTTCCGCCTTGGCCGCCAGCAGCTCCTTGATGCGGCCGCCGTGGATCTCGGCGATCATGTTATCGAAATAGGCCATGCCGACTGGCCGCTTCTTCTGGGAGAGATAGGTTTTCGCGTACGCCTCGCCCAGCATCAGGCGGGCCTTGTCGAAGCGGGGCACGTCCATGTCGAGGCTGGCCCACAGCTCGGGGTAGGGCTTGATTTCAAACTCGGTTGCCATGGAATAGATCCTCAATGTTTTTATTGTGTTCATGGAAGCGCCATTCGCCGGAGTCTCCCCCCGGCGAATGGCGCTTCAGAGTATGGTTACTGTGGCTACAGCAGAAACCTGACAACCAGAAAGCCGGCCACCGCGGCCGCGATGACATACGGCAACCACTTGCCGGACGGATATCCGCAGGAACAGGAACAGCTTGGCGGTTCGTTCGGATTTTTTTTCATGACAAACCTCCCTGTTCAGCAGCCGCAGGAGCCGGTGGAGCAGGAACCGCCACCGCAGCCGCCACCGCCCAGTTTTTTTTCCGAACTCACGGCAAAACCTCCGCCCCCGCTGCAACCGCAGCCCGAACTTGATTTGACGAAATCGACCTTGATGGTGCCGGTGGTGGCGAACATTCCGCTATCCACGAGAAAGGTGATGCCACCCTCCTCAAACACCTTGTCCGAGTCCTTTTTTTCGTCCAACCCAAGCCCCAGGCTTAGCCCGGCGCAACTGTTCCGCATGACCACCCGGATGGCAGAATCGAGATTGTTTTTTGTCAGATGTTCCTTGAGATTGATGATCGCTGATTCCGTTACTTCAAGCATGTTACTCCTCCTTGTGTGGGTTGAACTGACGGTAGTTTCAAACAAACAGCTCGCTCAGAGACTTGTCGCATTTGTCATGCACCAGCCCGGCAATGGCCGTTCTCGAAAAATCGCCGGTCTTCATCATCTCCCTTCCGGCGTTGATCAGTCCGGTGCGGAGCTTCCGGCCCCGCGCCGCCTCGGCGGCGGCAGCCAGGTTTCGCTGCAGTTCGGCCTGATCCCGGCCCTCGGCCTGGCCCAACGGCCCCAAGGCGCTGATTTTTTTGGTAAAAGCGGTGATGATCTTCACGAAGTTCGGTCCTTCGGCCGCCGAGGCCCAATCGATCAGGAAACGTTCCTTTTCGATGCCGAGCTTGCCCAGCATCGCATGGACCAGGGAGGCCGAGACCAGGGCGTGGTAGTTGCCGTCGATGTAGTGGCACTCGCCGGGATGGCAACCGCCGACAAAGATGCCGTCCGCGCCATGCGCCAATCCTTCCAGGGGAAAGGAGGGGTCGAGCCGGCCGGTGCACATCATGCGGATGACCCGCAGGTTGGGTGGGTACTGGTAGCGACCGACCCCGGCCGAGTCGGCGGCGGTGTAGCAGCACCAGTTGCAAAGAAAACCGAGGATCTTGGGGCTGTATTGTTCAGGCATGGTGTTCTCCGTATGCTTCGCCAAAGGCTTGGATCTGGGCCATGATGCCGTTCAGGGTAAAGCGGCCCATGTCGATGGCCATGGTGGGGCAGCGGGCCGCGCAGACCCCGCATCCCTTGCAGGAGGCGGTGAGGGTGCGTGCCTTCCGCCCCTTGTTTTCCTTGTATATCTCGATGGCCTTGTAGGGGCAGAAGGACTCGCAGGCCCCGCAGCCGATGCACAACTCCGGATCGACTTTCGAGACGATGGGCGCAGGCGTTATGGCGCCGCGCGCCAATGGCTGGCAGGCGCGTCCGGCAGCCGCCTGGGCCTGGGCGATGGTCTCGTCCATGGAGCGTGGCGAATGGGCCAAGCCGCAGACGTAGGTGCCATCCACGGGCAGGTCCACCGGCTGGAGTTTCACGTGTGCTTCGAGAAAGAACTTGTCGGCGGTGACCGGCACTTTGAGCATCCGGGCCAATTGGGTGGGGTCTTCCGGCACGATGCCCACCGAGAGCGCCAGCAGATCGGCGGCAAGCTCGACATCGTCTGAGAGCAGCGGGTCGTGGTAGCGCACCGTCACCGCGCCGGACTTGCCAACGCTCACTTCGGGTTTCTTTTCTTCGTGATAGCGGACAAAGATCACCCCGGCCTCGCGGGCGGCCCGGTAATCGTCCTCCAGAAAGCCGTAGGCCCGCATGTCCCGGTAGAGCACGGTGATGCCCAGCTCCGGCCTGAGTTTCTTGAGACGCAGGCTGTTCTTGAGCGCCTGGCCGCAGCAGACCCGGCTGCAATAGGAAAGATCCTCGCCGCGCGAGCCCACGCACTGGATCATCACCACCTGATTGGCGTTTTTGGCCAGCGGCCGGCTTCCCGCCAGTTTCTTTTCCAGCTCCAATTGGGTGACGATTTTTGGAGATTCGCCGTAATGATACTGCTTCGGCTCGTAGGGCCTGCCGCCGGTGGCCAGCACCGCGACGCCGTGGTTGACCACCACGCTGCCGTTGCCGGTGTCCAGGGTGGAGGTGAAGTTGCCCACATAGCCCGAAACCGCCACCACCGCCGCCTGGGTATGCACGGTGATCTTCGGATGCGCCTTGACCTTGGCGACCAGCTCCGCCACGGCCTTGCGCGGATCAAGGCCAAAACGGTCGGCCGTGAGCAGCATGGCCCTGCCGCCCAGGTTTTTTTCCCTCTCCACCAGAGTTACCTCGAAGCCCTGCTCCGCGATGGTCATGGCGGCGGTCATTCCGGCCAGCCCTCCGCCTACCACCAGGGCGGACGGGGTTACGGGCAACTGTTGTTCGGCAAGGGCGGTGAGGTGCGCGGCCTTGGCCACCGCCATGCGCACTGCGTCCTTGGCCTTTTCCGTGGCCGCCTCGGGCTCGTGCATGTGCACCCAGGAGCATTGGTCCCGGATATTGGCCATCTCGAAAAGGGAGCGGTTGAGCCCTGCCTCGCGCAGGGTGGCCTGGAAGAGCGGCTCGTGGGTGCGCGGGGTGCAGGCCGCCACCACCAGCCGGTTGAGTCGGTGCTTGTGGATGGTTTCCACCAGCAACCGCTGGGTATCCTGGGAACAGGAATAGAGGTTGTCGGTGGCATAGACCACATGGGGCAGGGTTTTGGCATATTCGGCAACGGAAGGCACCTTGACCACTCCGCCGATGTTGATGCCGCAATGGCAGACAAACACGCCGATGCGCACCTCCTCGCCCGCGATATCCCGCTCCTCGGGGAAGCTCGCCTTGATGGTGGCCGTGCCCCGCGCCGGGGCAAGCCGGCCCGCGCAGAGCGCAGCCGCCCCGCCCGCCTGGGTCACCGAATCCGGGATGTCCTTTGGCCCCTGAAAGGCGCCGATCACGTAGACACCGGGCCGGCTGGTGGCCAGCGGGGTGTAAGTATCGATTTGCGCAAACTGGTATCCATTGAGATGTATGCCGGCGGCCCTGGCCAAATCCTCCGCGCCCTCCGGCGCCTCCAAGCCCTGGGAGAGCACCACCAGGTCGAATTTTTCCTTGTGGTGCTTGCCATCCTCGGTGGCCCAGGTGAGCAGCAGGCCTCCACCGAAAACATCCTCCACCCGTGGCGGCCGGGAGTAGATCACCCGGAAATTTCCCTCACGCACCGCCCGCTCACGGGCCGCGTCAAAGCCCTTGCCGTGGGTGCGCACATCCATATAGAAAAGCGTGATCTCGCATTCCGGGTCATGCTCGCGGGCAAGCGTGGCCTGCTTGATCGCGTACATGCAGCAGACCGATGAGCAATAGTTGTTGCCGCAGTTCTCATCGCGGGAGCCGATGCACTGCAAAAAGGCTATCTTCTTGGGGTGCTTGCGGTCGGATATCCGTAAAATCTCGCCGCCGGTCGGGCCGGAGGCGCACATCAGCCGCTCGTGTTCGAAGGCGGTGACCACGTCCTGGAATTGCCCCAGGCCGTAGCGGACCATGACCTCGTCGCTGACCCGGCCGAAGCCGGGGGCCAGAATCACCGCGCCCACCGGAATGTCGATCACCTTTTCCGTGTCGTCGAAGCGAATGGCCTTGGCTTGACATACAGAGGCGCAGAGGCCGCAGGTATCATGGTTGAGTCTGAGGCATGCCTTGGCGTCGATATGGTAGGAGGTGGGCACGGCCTGGGCATAATCGATATGGGCCGCGTGGCTGTGCTCGAGATTCTCGTTGAAATCGTTGCCGATCTGCTTGAGGCAATAGAGGGTGCACTGGCCGCAGCCGGTGCAGATATTCTCGTCGATGTAGCGGGGCTGCTTGCGGACCGTGGCCGTGAAGTTGCCCGGCTCGCCGGTAAGAGCGACGAGTTCGGACAGGGTCAGGATCTCGATGTTGGGATCGCGCCCCGCCTCCACCAGCTTTGGCGCCAGGATGCAGAGGGAGCAGTCGTTGGTGGGAAAGGTCTTGTCCAGCCGGGCCATGACGCCGCCGATGGCGCCGGACTTTTCGACCAGATGGACCTTGAATCCGAGTTCGGTGAGATCAAGGCTGGCCTGGACGCCAGCCACCCCGCCGCCGACCACCAGAACAGAACCGACCGTCCGCGGGGCGGACGGATTGGAAACGGGGGCGTGCATAGTTCCTCCTTCACTGTACGTTGCCGGAAAATCTCATTCCGGAAATGCCGCGGCTCTCTGCAACCGGCGGCGGACAACGTCAGCGAACAAGGAGAGACTACCCGTGTTGACGCCTTGGACCGTGCGAAAGGCAGGAAGAGCCGCAATATCGTTCAGCCCGAACCGGGCCGACCGGCTTACGCCGGAGTATTGCTCAAATGTGTTGCAATATACGTTTCAAAACAGCTCTCCTTGAAAGGGGGATGGAACGTGTGAACTCCAGAACCTAGCGAAGCGCAGGCTTAAAGTCAAATCGAATATTCCGAAGAAACAGACTCCATAATATCCAATTTGTTGATGGAGCCAGCCAGGCGCGAAGAGGGGGGCCGGATATCACATTCCGGCAGCCTCTCCGGTGCTCGGCTGCGTGCCAATGGGATTTCCCCCCATTTTGTCCTGCCGCGCCTCGCAGACGGGGGCGGAAAAGACGCGGGAACTGTTTGAGGGCGAGACCTGAGTTTTTCCGCGTCCCGCCCTCGGCGAGAAGTAAGGGAAGCCCGCAGGGCCAGGACTGGTTGGGGTGCCTTTTTCTTGTTTCTTCTTTTGGGCACGCAAAAGAAGAAAGAGAACACAGCAAAAAGATACTTCTTCCCTGGAAATTCCCGGATGGATCACAAAAAAAGGGCCCCCGCTTTCGCGAGAGCCCTTGGGGTGGTCACATGTTGGAGTGGAACGTTATAGCGGTTCCACGTTGGCCGCGGCAGGGCCTTTCTGGCCGTCTACAATATCGAAGCGGACGCGTTCACCTTCCTGTAATGTTTTGAAACCGGTCTTGTTGATTGCGGAGTAATGCACAAAAACATCCTTGCCATTATCCTGTGCGATAAACCCAAAGCCCTTTGCTTCGTTAAACCACTTCACTGTGCCTTCAAACATGATAATCCTCCGTTCCTTGCTTGGAACCCTAACTTGAAACTCGCAGCATTTTCGGCATGTTAAACAAAAACACCGCACACCCATCCTCGGGTTTGTGCGGTAGACTTTTTAACAGAGCTAAAAAATACTGCACAATACCTACTGATTTTTTGATACCAAAAAGGTTTTGGAATAGCAAATAAATTATTTGGGGCCACAGGCGCCCTTTTTGAGGGCCAGCAGCAGGGTGGTATGCGCTTTGGGGACAAAGGGGGCAAGATCGTAGTCGCCGTAAGCCGCATCCAGGCGAAAACCCTGCGCGGAGAAAATCTCCAGCCATCGCGCAAAATCGTGGCCAAGAATGCGATAGGAATACTCCCAGTCTTCGTTGGGCAACTCTTTCCTGAAGCGCAGGCGGTATCGTTCCGTGATTTCCACTACGTCCGAGTGCGGCGCGGTGCTTTTCAGGATTTCCTTGATAACCTTGGAGCCGTCCTGGCAGTCGAAGATCCGGAACTGGAAGCGTTTTTTGCCTGCCAGGGAGCGGAGGTCTTGGTCCGGGATATAGAGTTGCAGCAGCAGGATGCCGTCTTCGCCAAGAAGGTGGCGGACCTGGTCCAGGCAGGAGCGCAAGGTTTCGGGGTTTGTAAGCAGGTTCAGGGTGTTGTACGGGGCAATGACCGCCGCAAAGGCGGCGCGAAAGGCCAGGGCGGCCATGTCCATGCAGGCGTAGCGCGGCGTAACGGTTGATGCGGCGCGGCCGGCAACGGCAAGCATGGGGAAGGAGAGGTCGATGCCGGTCAGTTGGTGGCCGTCCGCGGCCAGAGCCCGGCTGACCCTCCCGGTGCCGCAGCCCAGCTCCAGAATGGCGCAGGGTTGTTTTGGCAGGTGTTTGCGATAAAAGGGAAGGTCCGCGGAGAAATCTCCCAATTCCAGATCGTAGAGGGCGGTGTAGCGGGCGTGGCCGTAGATGCGGTCGGATTGGAGATCCTGGGACATGTTTTCGGCCTACAGGGCGGCCGAGCCCGGGGTGCGCGGAAAGGGGATCACCTCGCGGATATTGGCCATGCCGCTGACAAACTGGATCAACCGTTCGAACCCCAGGCCGAAACCGGCGTGGGGTACGGTGCCGTACCGCCGCAGGTCCAGGTACCAGTCATAATCTTCCTGGTTGAACCCCATCTCCGCAAGACGACTGACCAGGCGGTCGTAGCGCTCTTCCCGTTGGCTGCCGCCGATGATCTCGCCGATGCCAGGGACCAGGATGTCCATGGCGGCCACGGTGGTGTTGTCGTCATTGACCCGCATGTAGAAGGGCTTGATACTCTTGGGGTAGTCGCTGACGATCAGCGGCCGTTTGAAGAGTTCCTCGCAGAGGTAGCGTTCGTGTTCCGACTGGAGATCCGCGCCCCAGGCCACCGGGAAATTGAACTCTTTGCCGCAGGTCGTGAGCCGGTCGATGGCCTCGGTGTAGGTGATGCGGGCAAAGTCCTGCTCCAGTACCGCAGCCAGCCTGGCCTTGAGCCCCTTGTCCACGAAATTGTTGAAAAGCGCGATCTCCTCCGGGCAATGGTCCAGCACATAGCGCACCAGGTATTTGATGAACGCCTCCGCCACCTGCATGTCCTGGCTGAGGTCGCAGAAGGCCATCTCCGGCTCGACCATCCAGAACTCGGCCAGATGCCTGCTGGTGTTGGAGTTCTCCGCCCGGAAGGTGGGGCCGAAGGTGTAGACGTTGCCCAGGGCCAGGCAGTAGATCTCCGCTTCAAGCTGGCCGCTCACCGTGAGGCTCGCCTGGCGGCCGAAGAAATCCTCGCCAAAATCAGGGTGCCCATTCTTGCGGGGCACATTGTTCAGGTCCAGGGTGGTGACGGTGAACATCTCGCCCGCGCCTTCGCAGTCGCTGGTGGTGATGATCGGGGTGTGGATGTATTGAAAGCCCTGCTCCTGAAAAAACCGGTGCACCGCAAAGGAAAGGGCGCTGCGCACCCGGGCCACCGCGCCCAGGCTGTTGGTGCGCGGGCGCAGATGAGCGATCTCCCGCAAGAACTCGAAGGAATGCCGTTTCTTTTGCAGGGGATAGGTTTCCGGGTCGGCCCAGCCGTACACCTCGACCTCGGTCGCCTTGAGTTCCACCACCTGGCCCTTGGCCGGCGAGGCGGCAAGCAGGCCGCTGATCCGCACCGAGCAGCCGGTGGTGAGGCGGAGGATATCTTCCGCATACCGGGGCAGGCTCTCCTCGGCAATGACCTGGAGGTTGGCCACGCATGAGCCGTCATTGACCTCGAGAAAGGAAAAACCCTTGCTGTCGCGGCGGGTGCGGATCCAGCCTTTGATTTCCACGGATTGACCGAGGGGTTGCGTTTTGAGGATTTGGGCGATGCGGACATGGCTCATGGGATATATTGCTCCGGTGGTTAAATATGCAAGTAGATGATAGCTCTCGCGGCTGAAGCCGCTCCTACAACACCCTCACACTCCGACCTGTAGGAGCGGCTTCAGCCGCGAAAATTCTTTCGATATTTAACCACCGGAGCAATAGTCTCCGGCGGGTGCGCTGAAGAGTTGTTGAGAATTTTTCTAAGTATCGATAAATAATGGTTCTTTGCAATACATTTTTCCAGGTACAAGGAAATACATAGACTGATTCTTGCTTGAGAAAGGAGAAGGCAATGAGCGAAAAACTGTACCGTCTGGCGCCGGAACAATGCGCCCTGTTGGTGGTGGATATCCAGGAGAGGATGATGCAGGCCATCCCGGCCAGGGACGAAGTGGTGAAAAACGCGGTGCTGCTGATGAAGGCGGCCAACATCCTCCAGGTTCCGGTGCTCGCCACCACCCAGTATGCGGCGCGGATCGGCGCAATGCTTCCGGAAATTCAGGCGGAATTGGGCGGGGTTGTCCCGCTGGACAAGCTGGAATTCGGTTGTTTCGACAATGGCGCCATAGCCGAGGCAGCGAAAAAATTACCAAAAACGATCAACACCATCGTGGCCTGCGGGGTGGAAACCCATATCTGCATCTACCAGACGGTGCTGGGCGGCCTCCACCAAGGCTACCGGATGTGGGTGCCCGCCGACGGGGTGGCTTCACGGGCGGAAAAAAACTATCAGACCGGCCTTGCCCGGATCAGCGAGGTGGGCGGCATTGTCGCCAATACGGAGATGATCATCTATGAATGGCTGCACAAGGCAGGGACTCCGGCATTCAAGGCCATTTTGCCCTTTATCAAATGATCTTGCTTCTTTCCGGAAAAAACAGGTAGAACACAATAAATGGCCTTGGTTGATCGGGAATCGCAGTGCAAAGGAAAGGGCACGCCATGATGAAGCAAGAGGATTCCGATGAGGAGCGGCGTCGGGAGGAACGGGTTGCCAAAAACCTGGTTGTCCGTTTCACCAGACTCGAAGATCTCCTGTCCGATATCCCTTATCGGGATGGGCAATTGCTCGATATCAGCGGGGGCGGCCTCTGCTTTTTGACGGACGACGCGCTGTCTTTGGGCAGTCAACTGGTGATGGTTCTGGAGTTTCCCGGCTGGCAGGCGGTGGCGGACGGCAAATGGCTCGCCACTAAGCAGGAGGAGGATGTCGGGGTGCTGCGCGCGGTCGGCATGGTCTCCTGGGTGGCTATCAGCCGGACCAGGCCGGACAAGTATGAAACCGGGGTCTGTTTTTCCGGCAGGGTCAGGTCCTGAGCGGCTATTTTTTTTGATTCGCAAAATATTTAAGAAAATTGACAGGTTGCCGATGGGAAAGGAGTACGCCCCTTGTGGCGCAGGCAGGGAAGCAGGCAACGAACGGCAGCAGGAGGCTGAGCATGTCCACAGCGGGAAAGTCGGAAGTCAATCTTGAAATAAGTGCCGGTTTTTTCAGGATATCCACGGATTCGGTGGTGTATAACATCACCGTCCTTGGCGGTTCGGAAACAGGGGCCACCCAGGTGGTGCGGCATATCCTGGCCGAGGAAAAACCGGCGGTTCCCTCCCTTGCCGCGCCCACGCCGGAAGCTGGAGATTTTGACCTTGCCCGGGTGGCCGGCGAGGCCTTGGATGACGATTACTACAAAAAGGTTTCAACCGATATATTCAATGATATCGGGAAGCTGGCAAAAAGCCTCAGCTCGACCATGGGGGAAATCCCCATGGAAGACCGGCGCATGAAACGGGTGGAACTCGATGAGGCCGGGGAAAAGATCGAGGACGCCAAAAACCAGTTGCACGACATCGTTTCCATGACCGAACGGGCCACCATGGAGATCATGGATCAGGTGGAAAAGGTCCAGAATCAAACCGATGGCGTGAAAGATCTGTTGCTTTCGCTTAAAACCCATAGCGCTTTCCAGGCCGCCGCCGTTGCGGCCGGCGAGGAGGGCGTGCAATCCGCCGCCGTAACCCTGCAGAACCTTCAGGAGAAGATCGGCCAAGCCAACGCCCTGATTGTTGCCCTGCAAGAAGAAGGCGGCGGGGCGGGCGAGGAGGCTGCCGCGGGGGAGGTGCTTGACCTGGCTGAGGCTGCGCCGGAAACGGTGACGCGGACCCGCTACCTTTTTGCCCTCGATACGATTTTTCAGACCATGTACGAGCTGTGCACCAACGAGACCGTGAAAACCCATATCACCGCGGCCCGCAAAAAAGCCGGGGAGATCTTTGATCACAATGGTTTTGTCGATGCCCTGGGAGAGAAGATCAAGGATCTCGTCCCTGACAGCGATAATTTCTTTACCGTGCCCCTGAGCGATGTTCTGTCCGCCCTGCTGGCTTCCTGTTCCGACCAGAAGACCCAGAATCTTTTGAAGAAAATGGACCTTAATCAGGCCGAGATCTTCCTGGACCAAAGCCTGCCCCTGGAGGTGCCGCCCTTTGAAGAGATTGAGGAGGCTGTCCTTGCTCCTGCAGTCGAAGCTCTTGTGTCCGCTCCGGCTGCTCCTGCGCAAGGGATTGACCCGCGAGTTGCCGAAGTTGCGGGCATGCTGGCGGAAAGTGTTGACCTGGCTGGGCAGTTGACGGAGAATCTGGCACAGATGCGTGCCGGGGATGTCCCCGGCATGAGCTTGATGACCATTGAAGACCAGAATGATATCTTCAAGAAGATTGAGGATGCCTTCCAGGTCGCCTCCTCCATCACCGACGATATTTCCCGGATTACCGAGGCCTTGAGTTTTCAGGATCTTTCCGGCCAGCAGATTCTGAAGATCATCAAGCTGCTCACCGATTTCCAGGTGCAGCTCCTGGCCATCGTGGTGTCCTTCGGCTCCCAGTTGAAGATGAAGGAGAAGAACGCCGGGATTACCGTGGAGGAGAGCAAACGGATCGCCCAGGAGGATGTGGACAAGTATCTGAGCTCCATGACCACCGGGGAGGTTGGCGGCGATGGCTCCCTTGATCAGGATGCGGTGAACGATCTCCTGAAGGGGTTGGGTTTTTAGGGGGTGTTGCGGAAGAACCCTCGCCGTGGTGCAACGGCGTAGCGAAAATCGGGAAGAAATGAGATGGAAAAAAGGCTGGCCCTGCGGGGTCGGCCTTTTTTATTGCTGTTCTCCGCACACCGTCTGCAGTCAGAGAAATAGAGTTTATTCATTTGTTCTTTTTCTTTGCTTGCCCAAAGAAAAAGAACGAAAAAGAAAAGGCACCCAGCCACTTGTCCCGCCGTTGGCGGGATACCCTGTGCTCCTCGATGCTGCCGGGAGTTTGCAAACTCGGCTGCGCCTCAAACAGTGCAAACTCCTTTTTCGGCAGCCTCTCCGGTGCTCGGCGGCGTGACAATGGGATTGTTATTTCAGGGAAAGGCCGGAACCGGCAATAAATCCGCCGACAGCCCGGGCCACCTCCTCTTCCCTCCCCAGGAAAAAATGATCCGTCTCCTCAAGGATAATCCGCTGACAGGTGGGAGGCAGGATCAGATCGGCCCGTTCTTTGAGGAGGAGATCCTCCGCCGCGGTGATCAGCAGGCCGGGGAGGGAAAGGGCGGAGAGTCGGGTAAAGTCGCGTTCCGCAAGGGGCGGGGCGATGGCCGTAAAGCTGATGGGCCCTTCGGCTCGTTCGCTGATGAGATTGAGGGCGATGAAGGCGCCGAAAGAGTAGCCCACCAGGTGAACCCGCTGGAAATACCGGCGGCAAAAGGCCAGGACCGCCCGAGTGTCGCTGATCACCGAAGAAAATGCGCCTTCCTGGTCGAGGCGGTGCCAGTATTCAAAAAGCGGCAGGTCCGGCTCCGGCTTGAAGCTCTTGCCCACCCCCCGGTAGTTGAAGAGCAGAACCGGCAGACCCAGCCCGGCGCAGCGGGCGGCCACGGCCTGGACCACGTTGTTCTCCATGTTGCCGGCCAGCAGGGGGTGGGGCGGGCAAAGCAGCACGCCTTCCCCTCCGGGCTCGCCCTCGGTGTACCAGAGATTTCCCTCAAGCACGCCTTCCGGGCCTGGGATGGAAACCTCCAATCGATGATACTCCGGAGCCATCAGTAGACCCCCTCGCTTTTGCTGGAGATCAGCGGGCGGATCGGCTCCACCGCCGTGACAACGCATTGGTCTCCTTCGCCTGTTGGCGCGGCGTAGCAGGCGGTGTCGCGCTCCACCATGTTCAGCAAAAGAAAGGATGGGTCTAAGCGATGGGCCACTACCCGTCCGCGTTGCCCCGGTTTCAGGGTGGCGGCAAGATCGGGGGCGCCGGGTTTGCTGTCTTCCTGGAAAGCAATGAGCTGGAGCCACAGGGCCGGATCGTCGACCATGTAAGTGGAAGACTCGTTGGGCAGCGGGAGAGCATGCTCGAACAGCACCCCCACCAGGGAATTGCCGTAGCCCGGCAGCACTACGGCCTGGGGAAAGAGTTGGTGGCGGATGGTCTCGGAATCGGCCACGGTCAGGGCCATGCCGGCCAAGTGGATGCCCCGGATGCGTTCTCGTTGCGCATCGTTCATCCTGTCGGCCAGGGCCAGGAGCAGGGGCGGGGTGATGAGCAGTACCTCGATGTTCTGGGTGCGGATCACATTCATGGCCTGGTCGAGCACATGGTCGAGGTAGAGGGTGAACCCCAACGAGCCCGTGGCCTGACGTTTGATCCAGCGCACGTCGCAATCCACGGCAAAGGGTTCCAGGCTGCCGAGGCTCCGGGCCATGGCCCTGGCGCTCTGGCCGATGATGTGGGGCCCGGATGGCCCGACAAAGAGCCAGTTGCAGCCTCGTGGGAAATCACGGGCGGTTGCGGCCCGTTTCCACGAATCGACAAAGGCGGCGGAAAATTCGTCTGGCCGGTACACCCTGCGGATCGGCGTGCCGGTGGTGCCGCCGCTCTCGGCCAGGATCATGCTTGGCAATTCGTTATGGAACCGGTTGGGGATGAAATCCAGCAGAGGCCGGGTGCGCAAGGCCTCCGTATCCATGGGCCCGAAGAGATGGAAGGATTCGCAGCCGGTGATCTCCTTTCTCGCCTCAAGGCCGAGCTTTTTTTCCTGTTCCAGCCAAAAGGCAGAGCCGGTGCGCGGATCGAAATGGATGGCGATGATCTCCTCGATCAGGGAGGAGGCAATGGTCATGGTTTTTCTCCTGAGGCGGTCCGGAAGGAGAGGAGCAGAACCGGCAGCAGCACCAGATCGCAGAGGACCGCGAAGAGCAGGGCCAGGCTGATCAACAGGCCGAAATCCCTAAGCGGGATGAAGGGCGAGATGAGAAAGGCCAGGAACCCCGCCCCTGCCACCACCGAGGTGGTGATCATGGCCGGGCCTACCTGGGCCAGGACCGCGCTCAGGCGGGAGAGGGAATCGGTGGTTTTCTGTTTGCCCTGCCAGGCGTGCAGGAAATGGATGGTGTCGTCCACCACGATGCCGTACACCACGCTGGCCACGGTGACCGTGGCCACGCTGAGCGGGATACCGCCGAGCCCCATGGCCCCGAGGATGAAAACCACCGGCACCAGATTGGGGATGACGGCAAACACCGCCAACCGTGCGGAACGCAGGGCCAGGGCCATGATCAGGGAGATGGCGACAAAGGCGGAGGAAAAGCTGGCCAAGAGGGTGGTGAACAGGGCGCGCTGCCCCCGGGTGTAGAGGGGCACCGTGCCGGTGACATAAGGGACTTGTCTGGGGCCGAGCAGGGTTTGCAGCTCCGCTTCGATCTCCTCCACCAGGGCCATGGTCTTTTCCGAGGCCAGGGTGCGGGTCAGGATGGTGATGCGGGTTGGGGCCTTAATTCCCATGCCGGGCAGGAGCGGGGCGTCGAGGGGGGCGCCGCTTGCGGTGGCCATGGGCAGGACAAGGGTGCCGGTGTCGTCGAGGGAGAAGAGGAAATGGGTGATCTCCGGGTGGCGCTCGGCCAGGCGGAGCATACCCTGCTGGATGGCCCGGTTGTCAACGGGTGAGGTATCCAGGTCGATTTCCAGCGGGGTGAGGCCGATGCCCGCCTGTTCGATGGCCCGGTAATCAAGGCTGATGGGGGATTGCGGTTTGAAAAAGGCCAGGATGAAGGAGCCGCGTTCCAGGCGGTTGATGCCCAGGGCCGAGAGAAGGAGCAGACCGCCAAGTCCCGCCAGGACAAGGGCTTTATGGCTGGCCAGCATTCGGGCCCAGCGGCTCCAGAACAGGCGGGGCGCGGATTTTTCGGCTGGCTGCGAGAGGCCTGCCGCACTTCCTGCGAAAGCCGGGACCAAGAGCAGGGGCACGACCACGGCAAGCAAGGCGCCGCAGCCGCCCCAGAGTCCCAATTTTCGCACCGGTTCGTAGCTGCTGACCAGGAGGGAGAGAAAGCCCATCATGTCGGTGAAGGCGGAGAGCAGGCAGGGGACTGCCACCGCCGCGTAGAGGGCCATGGGCTCCTGCCCGGGCTCTTTTTTTAAAAAGTGGATGGCGTGGGCAATGCCCATGATCATGGTAAAGGGCGGCAGGGAGAGGAGCACCATGTTCAGCGGTTCGCGGCTCAGGGCGAGCAGGCCGGTGAGAAACAGGGCCGGCAGCAGGCCGCAGGCCAGGGTCAGCAGGGTGTGGCGCGGGCTGCGGAGCGAGAGATAGACGCCGATGGCGAGGATGGCGACGACTAGGGGAAAGAGGCTCCGGCTGGTGGTGGCGGAAAGGGAGTCCAGGGCGTCGGTCAGGTACCAGACCCCGCCCAGGTGCAGGGGCTGGGCGGGCAGCTCGCTGGCGGCCAGCTCTTTGGTCTCGCGGATGATGGCGGAGAGTTGGGCAGGGGTTGCGCCCGGACGGGGGCTCAGCAGCAGGAGCTGGCCCTGGCTCTGCTCCCCGCCCAGGGCATAGAGGCTCGCCCGGTCGAGGCCGGCCATGCCCCTCGCCTTGGTCAGCACCCGCCGGGCCGCTTCCGGGGAGGCCTGGGGCAGATAGGCAATGAGCGGATTTTCCAGGTGGTGCCGGTCGGCGAATTCCTGAAAGTGCAGCCAATGCGGGTCGTTTTCGGTCTGCCAGACCCCGATGGAGTTGTCCACCGTGGAGCGGGCCGCTGCCAGGCCGAGCAGCAGGGTGACTCCGGCCAGGAGCAGGAGAACGCCGATGCGGTTATTCCGCAGGGCCTGGCCGATGTCGAAAAACAGGCGCTCCATCCCGTACCTCCTAGCGTCCGCCGGTGAGCTTGGCCACCCAGGGGGCCACGAATTTGATGCCGGCAAAGCTCATGGCGTGCTCCACCCGTTTTTTCACCAGCTCCTTGGGCCCATCCTTGAGCACTGCTTCCAGGGAGGCGACGAAGTAATCAAGGTCCGACTCCTCGATGACCAGCGGCGGGTAGACCCGGAGTACGGCCCGGTTGTTGAGCATCAGGGTGCCCAGGATCCCGTGTTTGTGCAGCAGGGCCGAGGCCACCATGCCGGGCAGGTGTTCGCGCAGCACGTTCTTGAGGCCGGGGATGGCCAGGGGCAGGTAGCTTACCTCGTCGATGATGGCTTCCTGGAACTCGATGCCCAGCATCAGTCCGCGCCCCCGCACCTCGGCGAGCCACTCAGGATATTTCTCTTTCAGGGCCACAAGCTGGGATTTGAAGCGTTCGCCCAACCGGGCGGCTCGCTGGGCCAATCCTTCTTCCTGGTACACTTCCAGGGCGGCCAGGGCGGCGGCGCAGGCGATGGTGCGGCCGCCGAAGGTGGTGGTCTGCACCAGGCAGTCGTGGGGGTTGTCGTAGGCCTTTTGGTGCACCGGGGTGCGGGAGATGGTGGCGCCGATGGAGGCGAGCCCCCCGCCCAGGGATTTGGCCAGGGCCAGGATGTCCGGCACCACCCCTTCCGCCTCGCAGGCGAGAAAGGTGCCGGTGCGGCAGAGGCCGGTCTGGATCTCATCGAGGATGAACAGCACCCCGTAGCGCTCGGTGATCTCGCGGACCCGGCGCAGGTAGCCTGCAGGCGGCACAATCACCCCGGCCTCGCCCTGGATCGGTTCGAGGATCACCCCGGCGATGGCCCCCTCGCCCTCCTGGGGCGCGGTTTTCAGCAGCATTTCAATGGCCTCGGCATCGCCGTAGGGCACGGCGTAGTTCGGGAGTAGCGGAAAATAACGGCGCAGCCGTTCGTTGCCGGTGACCGACAGCGCCCCCAGGGTCTTGCCGTGCAGGGATTCCTTGGTGTAGATAAAGCGTTGCCGCTTGCCCTGGAAATAGCGGCTGGCCAGCTTGAGCGCCGCTTCCACCGCCTCGGTGCCGGAGTTGCAGAGATAGACCTGATCGAGATCGCCGGGGCAAAGCAGGCTTAAGTTATGGGCCAGCACCGCCACGTGGCGGGAGAGGAGTTCCTTGGAAAGATCCACCTTTCTGCCGGTCAGCACCTCGATCATGGCCTGTCTGACGCGCGGGTGGTTGTGGCCGAGGTTCAAGGCGCCGTAGGAAGAGACAAAATCGAGAATCCTTTTGCCCTGGGCGTCGATGATCACCGCGCCCTCGGCCTCCTGGGGGTCGATGGCCGTGTATTCTCCCATCTCCAGCAGGGTGACGAGGCCGGGGTTCACATGCTTGCGGAAGAGGGCGACTGCTTCACCGTAAGGGCGTTTGCCCACCTCGCTCAAGGGAATCCAATCCGGGTGCATATCAACCCTCCATTGTTGTTTCAGGATAAGGGTAGCGCTGGAAGAATTCCTCCAGGGCCGTGGCGGTGCGTAACGCCTCGTAAAAATTGCCCGAGATCTTGGTCTTGCCGGTGAAAAAGCTCTTCTGGGGCGAGAGGGTATTTTGTGCCACGGCAAGAAAGGTCTCGCTGTCGAGGCGAAAGCCGAAGGCGCCGGCCTGTACCCCTTGGGTTACCTTGGTGAGGATACCTTTTTCAATGGTCAGCGACCAGCAACCCTGGTCAACGATCTCGATCCAGAAGGTGGCCGACAGGCTCAAAAGATTTTTGATCAGCGGCTGGCCCATAAAGCCCGGCAGGTACTGGTTGAAATAGTGTTGGATCGCCGCTTCGCTCTTCATGCCCTGCTCCGTTGGCTCCGGGCGGCAAGAAAGGCCCGGAAGGCCTGGGTCAGCTCCGCCAGCTTCGGGGTGGGTAGCGTCTCGGCTCCGGCGAGGGTGTCGAGGTTCCGCCGGGTGAAGCGGACGCTCAGATCCAGGTAAGCGGCATAGGGCGTGGTTTTTCTGGCCAGCAGGGCTTCCAGGCTGTTCGCGGGCTGGTGGGCGAACGCCTCCTCTCCGGCGAGGTGGGCAGCGGGCTGACCAAAGGCCTCGTTAAAGGCATCCTCCAGAAGATCGTTGCCCACCGGTTGCGGGGCTACGAGCTGGAAGACCTGTCCGCCGCTCTCCGGTTGCGCGGCCAGACGAACCAAGGCCTCGGCCACCGCATCGTCAAAAACCAGGGGCAGATGCGCTTGGCGATTGCCCTGCACCCGCAAAACCGGCAGCTCGGCAACCCCTTTCGCTTCGGCGGAATCCCGCATCCGGGCCACGGCATCGAGAAAGAGAAAAGGGCCGAAGGTCTTGCCCGAAGCGGCTGAAGGATTGCGCTCCACCACGATTCCCGGCCGATGGATGGTGATGGGCACGGAAGCGGCGGCCATTGCTCCATGCAGAAACGATTCGCCCAGGAATTTGCTCTCCTCATAGCCGTTGCGGAAATGCTGGCCAAGGTCGAGATCACCCTCCCGGAACTCGCCGGCCCAATCGCCGCAGACAAAGGCGGTGCTCACCTGATGCAGGGGTGCCTTGGCTTCCTGCGCCAGGGCCAGGACATGTTTCACCCCCTCCAGGTTCACCGGCAGGTAGCTGGCAGCGGTCCCATCCTTAAAATCGGTGCGGGCGGCCAGATGGAAGACGATCTGCGCCTTGGCGCAGACCTCGGCGTATGTCTCCGGGGCCAGGCCAAGGCGGGGCAGGCTGACATCACCCCAATGCCAGGAGAGCAGCGGGTGGGAGGCAGGATCAAGGCCGGGCAGCATCGGAGGCTTGCGCGACAGGGCGATGACCGGGCGTCCCTGGCCCAGATAGTTGCGCAGTAGCGCCCGGCCGACCAGGCCGCTGGCTCCGGTGACGACAATGTGCTCTTTCATTGGTCCAGCATCTGGTTGTCTGCCTGTTCCTGCCATTGTTTCTGCAGGGCCGCGTCTTCCTCGGGGGTGGAGAGATGGTTGGTCAGCTCGTGTAAATTGCGGCGCATATTGTCGATATAGCGGTCGAGCAGTTCCTGGGAATTCACCGTCAGCACCCGTTTGGCCCAGGCGGAACAATGCTCGCACCCCTTGCAGCCCAGGCGGCATTCCGGCAGCTTTTCGTAGAAGAAATCAAGAAAACCGGTGAGCGCCTCGTTGGGCAGGTGGATTTCCAGAGGCGGCAGCAGGCTGCCGTCTCCATTTTTGCGGAAGCTCTGCCAGTGCGGCCAGCCCAAGAGATCCAGGAGATCGCCCTCGAAACAGCCGGAAAGATAGGCGCGGCTCAGGGAAAGAATCTGTGTTTCCGGCATGCCCCGGCCGGCGAGTTTGAAGAAACGGATGCCCGCCTTTTCCCAGAGCGGCAGATCCTCGGGCCGGATCCACGGGCTTTTCAGAAATTCGCCGGGGCTGGCGAGCTTTTTCAAAAAGCACCAGTTCAGGTAGAAACCGTTGTAGGGAAAGCCAGGCACGCCGCTGCCGGATGGCTTTTGCGAGCCGTGGGCCGCCACGCAGTAATGGTTGTACTTGTAGTGGCACTGGGAGATGCAGACCGGGTTGGCGATCAACTCCAGCGGCACCGGGCTTTCCAGCGAGGCGCGTTTCAGGAAGCGGAAATCGCGGTTGGCCTCCACATCCAGAACGATGCGTTTGGCCCCGGCTTCGAGCCATTGATCGATGCCGCGCATGGCCCCGACATAGCCGATGGTCGAGGTCACCACCTCCAAGGAGGGATAGCGGTCGGCAATGATCCGAGCCATATAGGGCACGGCCACGGTTACCGAACGCACCCCGCAATCGACCAGCAGGGCAAGGAGTTCCTCCAGCTCGGCGCGGCCTTGGCTGGTGTACTCGTAATTGGCGTAGCTCGGCGCGTTGAGCAGATAGTTGAAGCCGATGTCGTTGTCTGCCAGTGTCCGGATATGCGTACGGAACTGGGCCAGGGTCGGGGAGGGCAGGTATTTGGCCGGCCGGGCCGAGTTGAAGGGTCCGTTTTGCAGGGAGCCGTAGACTTCATGCACCCTGCGGTTGCGTGCCGCATATTCCCGGTTGAGTTGGGTCAGGCTTTCGGCGCAGGAGGGGGTAAAGGTGGTGGGGACGGTGAGATTCAGCATGATCAGGCAGGCCTTTGGCGAGATTGTCAGGGAACTGTGTTCCGTGCAACGGTGGCGACGGAAGGCGCATAGTAGGGATTTGGCGGCGGAATGTCAAGACGGATTTATGGTGCGTGGGGCAGGGGGAATTCGTTGGTGGCAAGGGTCATTCCTGCCTGGTTTCCGAGGGGGGCAAGCCGGAGTTCCAAGGTCAGCAGGCTGCCGGTCGGCGGTGCCTGCGCCGGAGCAAGGCGAATGACGATTTGGCGCTGTTCTCCGGTCTGGAGCGGCTCCAGATTTTCTCCGGTCAGGGGGACGAGATTTTTTGCCAGCAGGGTGCGGTCCGGGCTGTAAAGGCACACAAGCAGATGGACCTGGCGGGAACGGAAGGAGCCGGTGGGCAGGGCATGGGACAAGGTGTTGGTGAAGGAGAGTTGCAGGAGATTGAGCGGCGCGGGCTGCCAGCCCGTCACCTCCATGCGCATCGCGCCCTCCAGCCCGGCAAGATGGGCCAGGCCGAAGGTGTGCCTTCGGGTGGGACGGCTCTCTTCAAAGGCGACCAAGGCGTTGGAGAAGAGGTTGCTGCCCTTGGTGGCCGTGCGGACCACTTGGGGCATGTGGCATTCCTGGCAGGTAGGTGTGGCGGGTCGGGCAGCGCGGCTTGCCTGCCAATCGCTGAAGGTCTCCGTGTGGCAGGTCCCGCAGAGGGAGCTGTTGCGGAAGAATTCCGGCTCCACCGAGACCGGATGCGGGGCGAACAACCCTGATTCCGGTTCCGGTCCGATCATTGTTCCCTGGCTCAGATGGCAGGCAACGCAGGAAACTCCATCTTCGCGCTGATAGCTCCGGGGGGCAGGGGGGGTGCCGTTGGTGCGGACCGAATCCGGCACATGGCAGCCAAGACAGGAATCATCGCCCTCTTCGGTTAAGGCAGCCTGGAATCTGGGGTTGACAAAGGCCTGGGCATGGGCCGAATGCTGCCATTCGTCGAATTGTTCGATATGGCATTGGCCGCACTCCGCAGCCTTGGGGCCGTGTGCCGCGCCGAGGGTATTGTCGGCCTCGGTCAGATGGGCGAAGGGGGAGCAGGCGGCAAGGCAGAGCAGGGCTGCAAGACACAGAGCGGCGGGGAAGGTGTTTTTTTCAGGCATGGCGAGCACCGGTTTGAGATGACTGGACAGAGGACGACGCAATCACTATAATGGATCCGCCTTGTATTCTGCAGCAGATTTGTGGGCGCAATCGGGAAGACAATATCCCATCTGCGCCGACTGAGGCGATCTCGCCTTTCGGTCTTGTCATATCCCTTCCTGTTCCCCTTCCAGTCCGTACCGTTTCATCTTGCGCCAGAGCGTGGTTTTGTTGATCCCCAAAAGCCGCGCCGCTTCCAACTTTCTTCCGCGGCAGGAGCGCAGAACCCGCAGGATGTGGTCCCGCTCGGCCTCCTCCATGCGGAGTGGTTCCTCCTCCGTCGATCCCGCCGTGGTTCCCCCCCTTACCAGCAGACTCTGGGGGGTGAGCTGTTCCGAGGTTTCCAGGATCATGGCCCGTTCGATGATGTTCTCCAGTTCGCGGACATTGCCGGGATAGTCATAGCCTTCCAGTAGCCGCCGACCCGCCTCGGATATGCCGCTGACCCGGGGATTGATCTGGCCATAGCGGCGCATGAAATGCTCGACCAGGAGCGGGATATCCTCCGGCCGTTCGCGCAGGGGAGGAATCACCAGAGTGACGACGCTCAGCCGGTAATAGAGATCGTTGCGAAAGGTGCCGCGCCGGATTGCCTCCTCCAGGTTCTGGTTGGTGGCGGCGAGGATGCGGGTATCAATCTCGATGGGCGTGCCGCTGCCGACCCGGGTCACGGTGCGGTCCTGCAGGACACGCAACAGCTTGACCTGGAAAGGGTTGCCGGTGGTGCCGATCTCGTCGAGAAACAGGGTGCCATGGTTGGCCAGTTCAAAGTAGCCCGCCCGTCGAGTCACGGCGCCGGTGAAGGCGCCACGTTCATGGCCGAACAGCTCGCTTTCCAGCACTCCTTCCGCCAGGGCGCCGCAGTTGACCGGAACAAAGGGCTGGTCGCGCCGCAGGGAACAATGGTGGATCATCCGTGCCACCAGTTCCTTGCCGACCCCGGTTTCCCCCTGGATTAAAACGCTGCTGTCGCTGCGCGCGGCCCGGCGGCCCAATTCCAAGACCTCTTTCATGCAGCGGCTGCCGGTGAGCGGGACATGGCGTTCCTGTTCCAGCTCCCGTTCCTGGCGATAGAGGGCCACTGTCTCCTCCAACCGCCGCTCTTTGAGGGCTCGGTTGATCCGTACCAGGACATCGTCCGGGTCAAAGGGTTTGGCGATGTAGTCGTATGCCCCGTTCTTTACCGCCGCCACCGCGCCGTCCAGGGAGGAGTACCCGGTGATGATGAAGACCGGGACCTCGGGGTTGATCTCCTTTACCCTGGCCAGCAGCTCCATTCCGCCCAGGCGCGGCATCTTCAGATCGCTGAGTACGATCTCCGCGCCGTATTGGCGGAAATGGGCCAGGGCCTCCTCGCCGTTGCCAAAGGCAACAACCTGATGGTCCGGCCCCAGCATCCGCGTAAGGATGCGACAAGCCAGCGGATCATCGTCCACCACAATCACTCGGCTCATGCTTCTCTCTCCTCTGTCGCCGGCAGGAAGACCGTGAAGCAGGCGCCCTCGCCGGGTTGCGACTCCACCGTGATGCTTCCGCCCATGGCGTTGATCATGCCGTAGCTCACCGAAAGGCCGAGGCCGGTCCCCTGGCCCACCTCCTTGGTGGTGAAAAACGGGTCGAAAATCCGACCCAGGTGTTCCGCGGCGATGCCGCTGCCGTTGTCCCGGAAATCGATCCGCACCCCACCCTCCTGCTGATGGAGCGTCACGCTTACTTTTCCGCCCGGCGCGGCATCGATTCCGTTCAACAGGATGTTGACAAAGATCTGGCGCAACTGATCGCCGTCGACCAGTAGGGGCGGGAGCAGGCCGGGGTCGTTGCAGATGAGCCCCACCGCTCTCTTTTCGGCCCGTAGCCGGACTAGGGCCATGGCCTCTCCCATGAGGCTTGCCGGATCTTGAGGCGTCGGTCTTGCCTCGGAGCGCCGGGCAAAGCTCAGCAACCCAGTGATGATGTCACTGCACTTCCCGGCCTGATCGACGATGTCGTCCAGATCGCCGGTGAGTCCTTGCCGGTCGCACTCGCCCCGTTCGATCCCCTTCCTGGCCAGGATCGCCAGGGCTTTGATGTTGCCGAGTGGGGTATTCAACTCGTGGGCCAATCCGGCTGCCATCTCCCCGATGGAGGCCAGTTTTTCCGTATCCCGGATGTGTTCCTCCACCCGCAACTGCTCTTCGGCGTTGTGTTGGATGGCATCGGCCATCCGGTTGATTTCCCCGGCCAGAAAACCGATTTCGTCCTGCGATTCTTCCGGTATCCGTTCGGCCGTGTTTTTTTCCATTCTGCGGATGCCCTCCACTACGTCCTGGATCGGGCGGGTGAGGGAGCGGGCGAAAAAGAGGGAGGCCGCCAGGGCGAGGATCAGCACCACCACGGCCCAGAGCGCGGTCCGGCGACCGATGGTGGTCAATGGCCCCAGGAAGAAGTCTCGCCGGGCATTGACCACCACCACCCAGCCTCGGTCAGGCAGTCCGTAGGGTGAATAGTAGGCATGGGCCAGAATATCCTTGGTGCGCGGGTCGCTGGCGATGCCGCGGTCGTGGTTGAGCCAGGCGCTGGTAATTTCGCGGGGATAATCGTCGAAGATAGTGCGGCGGCTGCCGGTCTGGTTGCCGAACTCGCATGTCTCGTCCCGATGGAAGAGATAAATGCCGTTGCGCTGAGGGTCCGCGGGATTGCGTTCGACCAGGAAGGCGCTGCCCTCGGCCTCGGCGATCAGACGGTTGATCAACTGTCCGGTCTGCTCGCCCCAGACGTTGACCACCAGCACCCCGACCCGGACGTTGTCCGGTCCGATCAGCGGCGTGGCAAAACGTACCATGGCCGGGCAGAAAGCCTCCTCTTCCTCGGTCTTGCCCCGTTCCAGATTGGAGATGAGCACGCCATGCCGGGGCAGCCGGAGCGCGGCCTGGAAAAAATCGCGGCCTGCCACCGAATGAACCGCAGGCAGGGCAAAGGGAGGACGGGCCGGGCCGGTGGCAGGCACGAGTTTTCCTTCCTTGATCTTGACCAGGACGTTGCCGGCTGGGTCGATCAGGCGGATCGCCTGGATGGTCGTGTCCAGCTTCTGCCAGCCGAGGAAGGTGCGTTCCAGGCTTTGGAGTGCATCGGCCAGACGGACATGGTCGCCCGAGGTCAGCGCGGTCAGGTAATCGCCCACCTCCGGAGAGGCCGCCATGGTCGTCAAGGTGGCCTGCGAACGGCCCACCATCTCCGCCAGGCTGGTTGCCGACCGCTCTGCCAGTGAACTGACCTGGCGGGAGGCGTTCTGCTGGAGGATGAGAGCGGTGGAGGCGATGATCAGTGCCGAAAAGGCGAGCAGCGACGGAACCGCCACCCCCAGCAGAGTAACTAGCGTCTTGCGGCGTATACCCAGACGTTTCATGACGACCTCACGGTGCATTTTGCACCAATCCGGATGACCAATGCACCCATGTGCGGTGCAAAATGCACCAGATATCACCGTACGCCGCTGAGTGCCGTGGGTCAACCTGTTTTTATTATTAGCTGTTTTTGTCTTGGCACGGTTTGTGTAGTGATATACTGGCTGAAGACGGGCATGTGCGCCCGGGACAGGCAAAAGGAGGACGCCATGAAGAGTGTGATTACGGTTGTGCTGTTGCTGTTAACGGCTGGAACGGCCTGGGGTTTTGACCCCGAGTCGGGCTGTGTTGCCTGTCACGGCAACCAGGGGAAGATGAAGGAGCTGGGGGCGGAGGCGATGTACCTGGACCCGGCCCGGGTGGACCAGGAGGTGAACATGCAGGGCAAGCCTACTTGCGTGGACTGCCATTTGGGCGACCCCAAGGCCCAGGACAAGGAGGCGGCCCACCAGGGGGTCTTGCGTCCATTTTTGGTCGGGGCGGGCAAGAAGCTGAAGGGCGAGGCGCTTTCCCGTGAGGCGGCAGGCGCCCTGCAACCCTTGAAGCCCAAGGGGGAGGGCATGAACAGCATGCTTCCCAAGGGCGATCCGCAAAAACTGGAACAGGCCGGGGTTAAAAAAATCGTCGGCATGGAGTGGCACGACCGTGACCGGGAAACCATGGCCTATGCCCCGCAGGTGGCGGAGAAAACCTGCGGCCGTTGTCATGCCAAGGAGGTCAAGGATTACAACCGCTCGGCCAAGGGGCTGATGAAGCACCAGCGGGCCTACCGCGATTGGAGCGAAAAGCTTCCTGGGCCGCAGAACTGCGGGATGTGGTTCGGTCAGAACGAAGAAGCCCTTAAGAATGGCACCGCCGTGCCCTACAGCCCGGCGCAGAATGCGGCTTCCGACCGGTCCTGCAATATGTGCCACGCCACCTGCAACGACTGCCACTTCAAGCCGGTGGCCAACAAGGGGACGCATGCCTTCGGCAAACCCGATACCCCCAGTTGCTACGGCGGCGGCCGGGCGAGCATTTGCCATGCCGGACCCATGGACCGCCGGCGCGGCGCAGGCTACATGCGGGGTGAGTATGCCTTCCCAGCCAATCTCCCGCAGGGCGCCCACGTCAAGGCCGGACTCCAGTGCCTTGACTGCCACAAGCCGGTCAACCACCAGTTCGGCCACCTCGCCGCCGACGATGCGCGCAAGTCCTGCGCCGAGTGCCACGGCGAGATCGTCAAGGCGGTCAACAGCTCGCCCCACGGCAAGGTGGACTGCACCTCTTGCCACATCACCGTCTCCGGCGCCTACCAGTACACCTTCTGGGGCCAGGGGAACGTCTTCGGGATGGAGACCCCCTACGGCAAGCACAAGGAATACTACGGCACCCGCGACCTGCCCACCATCATCAAAAATGCCTCGGGTCGCTGGATTCCGGTTAAGCCCTACCCCATGGCGGTCATGAACCAGACCAAGGAGCTGAAGCCGACCGGGCTGCTCTTCCGCTCCATTCCCAAACGCAAGATCCCCGGCAACCCGCGGATCGGCGAACCGCTCACCTTCGAGGTGGCGCGCAAGGCCACCGACGTGAACGACGCCTTCATCGTGGTCGGCACCCGTAGCGATCTTCCCTCGGGCAACAAGGCGATCCTCTGGGTTCAGATGGACAAGCTGAGCCACGCCATGGGCAAGCCGCGCGATTGCGGGAGCTGCCACGATTCCCATGCCCAGGTGGGCAAGTCGGAATGGAGCTATTTTGAAGACAAGGATGTGACCAAATCGTTTGCGGGGAGCTACACCATCACCGCCGACAAGAACGGCCTCCGTTTCAGCGATCTGGTCTGGGAGGAGCCCGCCCTGGCCGCCAATCGCAAGGTGGAGGATATTGCTCCCTTTGCGGTGCTCCCCAAGGATGCCTGGGATGTCAAGGGAGTCGATCTCTCCATCCCCTTTAACGACAAGAAGACCGCCAAGGCCCGCACGGAACTGGAACGTTTTCTGGCTGAACTGGATAAGCAGCCGGAGAATCCGAATGCCGGCAAGATCCGGGTGATTGCCTATCACAATCTGGCCATGGCCAGGAAGATGCTGCAAAAGAAATAACCGCCTTTATTGAAAGGGGCGTGGAACAAGCAAGGATGGCCGTCCCCATGGGCGGCCATCCTTTTTTAATTGTGCAGGCGGGCAATTCCTGCCTGGGCCGGGGCGGGATGTCTGATTCCGGTTGACAGCGCCGGGGCGATTCTCCATGATGTTGTTGAGGGTAGGGGTTGCACCATGGATTCCCGATGGTTGTGCCGGGAATGGTTCGCGCAGCAGCCCGTAACGAGGTGTCCCCCTGTAGTTCCCGAATCGGGAATGAATACACTGGTCGTGTCCCATGGTCCAGAACAGCGACGAAAAACAATGGCAGCTCGATACGCGCCGCATGGGCGACGATCTGCTGGAGGTGTCGTGCGCCGGCCGCTGGTGCATGGACCAGGATCTGCCCCCGGCCGAGGAAGTCGTGTCCGAGCTGGGAAACACCCTTCGCCTTTCCTTCAACACCGCGCAGCTCTCCGCCTGGGACACCGGGTTTCTCGCCTTTCTCCGAGCCGTGCTCAGGCTCTGCGAAGAACGCGGCGTCGATGTCGACCAGGAGGGATTGCCCAAGGGGGTTCGCCACCTCCTGGCCATGGCCGCCGCCGTTCCCGAACAGAAGGCGGCCAAGCGGGACAGCGATGGGCAGAATCTGTTTTTTCAGGTGGGCGCGGCAACGATCGCCTTTTTTCGCGGTGCTCCCGAGATGCTGCGTTTTCTTGGCGAGATCACCCTTTCCTTCGGCAGGCTGTTCCGCGGGCAGGCCCACTTCCGCTTAAGCGATCTCTGGTGGGAGATCGAGGAGGTCGGCCCTCGGGCCCTGGTCATCGTCTCGGTGATCAGCTTTCTCGTCGGGCTGATCCTTGCCTATCTGGGTGCGGATCAGCTCCGGTTGGTCGGGGCCCAGATCTTCATTGCCGATCTGGTGGCCATCGGCATGGTCCGTGAGATTGGCGCCCTGATGACCGGGATCATCATCGCCGGCCGCACCGGTGCTGCCTTCGCGGCCCAGCTCGGCACCATGCAGGTCAACGAGGAAATCGACGCCTTCAAGACCCTCGGGATCTCGCCGATTGATTTTCTAGTGCTGCCCCGGATGCTGGCCCTGATGCTGATGGTGCCGCTCCTTACCCTGTACGCGGGCTTTGTCGGCATGCTGGCCGGAATGCTGGTTTCGGCTGCCATCTTTGATATCGGCACATTCGAGTACTACATCGAAACCCTGCGGGCCTTGGAGCTGAAGCATTTTCTGGTGGGGCTTTCCAAGGGCAGCGTCTACGGGGCCATGGTCGCCTATGCCGGATGCCTGCGCGGAATGCAGTGCGGCAGAAGCGCTGAGTCCGTGGGCGAGGCGGCAACCTCGGCGGTGGTCACCGGCATCCTGCTGATCACCATCTCGGCCTCGATCATGACCATCATCTTCTACCGGTTGGGGATCTAAGTCATGGATACCGCGCCCCAGATAGAGGTCCGCGACCTGACCATGGCCTATGGCGAGTTTGTCATCCAGCGCGACCTTAATTTCGTGGTCAACAAGGGGGATATCTTTGTCATCATGGGCGGGAGCGGCTGCGGCAAGACGACGGTGATGCGGGCCCTGATCGGGTTGCAACGCCCGGCCAAGGGTGCTGTTTTTTACGGCGGCGAGGATTTTTGGAGTGTCGAGCATGAGGAGCAGGAGCGGCTCAAGCGGCGGCTGGGCATCATGTTCCAGGGCGGCGCTCTGTGGAGTTCCATGACCTTGGGGGAAAACATCGCCTTGCCGCTCAAGGAGTACACCGCGCTTTCGTCGCGTCACCTTGCCGAGATCGTTTCCTTCAAGCTGGCCCTGGTGGGGTTGGCCGGGTTCGAGGAGTTTTACCCCTCTGAGCTGAGCGGCGGCATGAAAAAACGGGCAGGCTTAGCCAGGGCCATGGCCCTGGACCCGGATATCCTGGTGATCGACGAACCCTCTTCCGGTCTTGATCCCCCCACTGCCCGACGCCTCGACGATCTGATCCTCGAACTGCGGGACAGCCTGGAGACGACCATCGTGGTTATATCCCACGATTTGGCCAGCATACTTGCCATCGGCACCAACTCGATTTTTCTGGACGCCGAGACCCACACCATGATCAACACCGGTAAACCCAAGGAGGCGGTCGCCTCCGGAGATCCGAAAGTGCGTCATTTTCTCACCAGGGGGGCGGAATGAGCAAGCAAGCAAACCCAACGCTTATCGGGGCCTTTGTCCTTGGCGCCATCATCCTCGGAGCAGTGACCACCATGCTTCTGGCCGGGGGGCAGTTGTTTCAGGAACGACGCCGGCATGTTCTCTATTTTGAAGGCGCGGCCCAAGGGCTGCAAGTAGGGGCGCCGGTGGTTTTTCTCGGGGTAAAGGTGGGCACGGTCAAGCGCATCCAGCTCGGGTTGGATGCGGAAAACCGCCGTTTCATGGTGCCGGTCATCATCGAGGTCGAAGCCGACATGGTCCAATCCCTCCGTGGTGATCAGGTCGATCTGCAGGACCGCGACATCCTCCGGCAGTTGGTGGAGCAGGGGTTGCGCGCCCAGCTCAAGATGCAGAGCCTGCTCACCGGTCAGCTCTACGTCGATTTGGATTTTCATCCCGACAAACCGGCCCGCTTCATCGGCGGCGACTCGGAGGAGAGCGAAATTCCCACCATTCCGACAACGGTGGAAGAGTTTGCCACCACGCTGGAGGGGTTTCCCATGGAGGAGTTCCTCACCGATCTTGCCGCTATCAGCCAATCGCTTAATGCCCTTCTTTCTTCGGAGGAAACGAAGATGATTCCGGTGCGGTTGGAGGCGACGCTGACGCATCTGCAATCCTTAAGCGCCAAGCTCGACCGCGATGGCGACCCGGTGCTTACCGAGATGCGCGCGGCGCTTGAGGCGACACAGGCGGCGATGGTCAAGATCGGCGAGGTGGCCGAGGCCGGTTCCCCCGTGGTTGCGAGCTTGGGCAAGGCCAGCGAGGAATTGGCCAAGACGGCGCAGGCATTGCAAAAACTGACCGGGGAAGAGTCGCCCACCGTACAGCATCTTGACACGGCGCTCCGGGAAATCAGCCGTGCGGCCCGCGCCCTGCGGCTTTTGGCGGAAACCCTGGAGCAACAGCCCGAGGCTATTGTGCAGGGAAAACGGATTCAAGGGGAAGGAAAATGAAAAATATACCCGGCACATGGAAGGGCGCTCTCCTGATCTTTTTAGCAGGCACCGTGCTGCTGGCGGGCTGCGTCCTTACGACCGCCCCGGTCAGTTATTACCATCTCTCTGCCCTGGACGCCGCTCGCACACCCCCGGTCAGTGCCGAGGCGGGCACAATGGTGCTCGGCATCGGCCCGGTACGGCTGCCGGAATACCTTGACCGGCCTCAGTTGGTCACCCGAATGACGCCCAACCGGCTGCACCTGTCAGACAGCCACCGTTGGGCCGAGCCGCTCGGTGAAAATATCCCCAGGGTGGTGGGGGAAAACCTCTCGGCCCTGCTGGGTACCGACCGTATCCTGCTCCACCCCTGGCCTGTTTCCAGAACCACGGATTACCAGGTTATGGTTCAAGTGCTTCACTTTGAGAACGAAAGCGACGGAGCCGCCCGGCTGGTTGCCCTCTGGTCAATCAAGGGAAAGGACGGCGCAATCGTGCTGCCGGAAAAAAGGAGCAGCCATTCGGCTCCGGCGGCAAGCCGGGATCAGGAAGGACAGGTTGCCGCCCTGAACGCGGCGTTGGGGAGTTTTTGCCGGGAGATTGCCCAGGCACTGATGCCGGAGCTGGGGAAGGGATCTGGGTCAGGGGTGTGAGAGTCCTGGCCGAGCGCGAGGTGGATTACTCCTTTTTTCTGCTGTTTTTTTAGGTATAATTTTGGTATATTTTTTATATGAAATTCGAGTTTGACGAAAAGAAAAGCTCTGTCAACAAAGAGAAGCATGGTCTTGATTTTTTCGAGGCGCAAGCCTTGTGGTATGACCCCGATGTTTTGGAAATTCCGGCCAAAACCACGGATGAACCCCGATTTTTGCTAATCGGCAGAATCGAGGGGAAATATTGGTCGGCAGTCATTACATACCGAAAGGATACAATCCGTATTATCTCTGTGCGCCGGGCCAGAGTCGAGGAGGTTGCACTATATGAAAGCTAAGGATTTTGAAAAAAAGTTTGAGACAGGCGAGGATATCACCGCCCATCTCGACTTGAGTCAGGCGCGCCGTCCGGAGCAGGATTCAAAACGCGTAAACATTGATTTTCCGGTATGGGTGGTTCAAAAGGTTGACAAGGAAGCCAGACGCCTTGGTGTGAGCAGGCAGGCTCTTTTAAAGGTTTGGGTTGCGGAACGCCTCGAGGCGGGGGCGCAATAGGTTCTTTTTTACTCCAAGCAACGCTCTCTGAATGTCTTGGAGTTTCCCTTCGTAGGCGTCACTCCGGTGAAAACCGGGGTCCAGTCTCGCTCCATCCGTTCTATCCGCTGAAGTGTCCAACAAGCCGTTTTAGCCGGACCTGGGCCGCCGCGATCTCGGCGAGCCCGGCAAAGGCCCTAACCGTCTCGGCGTTGCCCGGATCAAAACCGCCGCGCAGGGGCTGACGGCCCATGAGTCCGGCGACAAAGGCGCGTTCCAACCGGTCCGCCGGTTCATCCGACTGTTCGGTGTCCGCCAGATTGTACCAGGCGGCGAAGCCGGGCTCGGCCAAGGCCTGCCGCACCGCTTCCTGCAAGACCATGGTCGCGCCGTAGCCGTGCCGGAACAGATCGGTCATGGGCCAGATCTCCAGCAGCTCGGCTGCCTTGGCCGCAGCCCCTGCCTCGTCGGGCTGGCATGGGGGTTCTGCTTGCGCCAGCAAGGACTCCAACCCCAGGGAGATGGTGTCCCGTACCCGGGTGACAATGGCGGTGATGTGTTCGATATCTTGCGGCTTTTCCCCGTAGGCCATGATCGCGCTGTTGATGGTCCAGACCAGCTCCTGCTGCAGGCGGGAGAGGCTTTTCGGGTCAATAACCAGGGAGAGGGCTTGCTGCAGCAGGGTGGTTTCGAGCAAGGGCGCGGCATACACCGAGGGCAAGCGGGTGACCGCGCTGTCCAGCGGGTCCTGGGGTCTGGGCAAAGGTTGACGGCTGGGTGGTTTGGAAAAAAGCGCGGTCGCCTCGACCGGGGTGGCAAAGCCCAGATCCTCCATGCGGCCGCTGCGAAAGCGCAGGGCTTCCTCCTCGATCTGGGTGGGCAGGTCCACGCGGACCTCGCTCAGCAGCCGGTGCGTTGCGGTGGGGTCGTATTGGTACATGGCATCCAGCAGGGCAAAGGGGTGGACCTTGTATGCCTGGTCGGGATTTTTCAGCTCAAGCAGGTAGAAGCCGTCCGGGGTCATGGCCCGGGCCGTGGTCTCGCGCTCCTCGTCCTCCGGCGGTACTTGATCCGTGTCTGGATCGTACACCGTGACGCTCTGGGTCAGGAAGAGGAGCTGGAGCACATAATCCAGGGAGAGGAAGGTCTGGGCCAGGGTTTCCGCATCGACACCCGCAAAGGGCGCCAGCCATTCCTCAAGATTTTCGGCGGAGAAATCGTAGCGGTTCCAGCAATCCAGATCCAGGCAGGCCTGCATCTGTTCGTGGTCCAGCTCCCGGAGGATGGGCAGGGCTTGATCCATTCCCAACTCCCGGATAATGTAGTATGCCTCCAAGGGTTCCAGGGCCGCGACCTCTTCGGCCAGATCGGTGGCCGCGAGAAGCCGTTCTCCCCGCCGGGTCAGGGCGCGGGCCAGATCGGCGCGGAAGGGGGTGAGTTCGATGATGTTGCTGTCGGTCATGTGTCTGTGTCCGTTGAGGGTAAGCGTAAGGGCCTTGCCGCAGGGGAAGCGTGCATCGCAAGGCTGGATTGAGGATGGGTATCATACCGTAATAACGGCCATCCGGGTATTTTATTTCTGATTGCCAGGCAATCTGGCAGCGAGAGGAATGCGTTTTTTTCTTCTGTTCATTTCTTTGCTTGCCCAAAGAAACGAACCAAAGAAAGGGCACCCGTGTCCCTTGTCCCGCCGAAGGCGGGATGCCCTGTGCTCCTCGATGCTGCCGGGGCTTTGCAAACTCGGCTAACGCCTCAGACAGTGCAAAGCCCTTTTCGGCAGCCTCTCCGGTGCTCGGCGGCGGGCCAATGGGATTTTAACTGCGTAAGAGCATAGGGAAATCTATTAATTTTCCAACGGTTATTCTAGAATGGTCGCACAGGGAGGCGCATGAAAAAAGTTCTGCTCGCATCATTACAGGCCTGGATCGATCATCGCGGCGCCAGCAAGGGCGCGGCCCTGGCCTTTTACGCTCTGTTCTCCATGGCCCCCATCCTGATGCTGGCCATCGCGGTGGCCGGGTATTTCTTCGGTGCCGAAGCGGCCCAGGGCGAAATTATCGCCCAGCTTCCGAGAACGGTGGGCCCCAATGGCACCCGGGCGATTCAGGCGTTTTTGTCCGCGGCCCGGGATCCTGCTTCCGGGCTGCTTGCAAGCATTGCGGCCAGTTTTATTCTGCTGGTCGTCGCCACCAGCGTCTTTGCCGAACTCAAAGAGAGCTTGGATGAAATATGGGGTGCGCCGCCGCCGCAGCATCCCGTTTTTGTGGTTCTCCTGCGCTCCAGATTGCTCGCCTTCGGCTTGGTGATGGTTCTCACCTTTCTACTGCTTGCCTCCCTCCTCGGCGGTGCGGCGCTTGCCGTGCTTGCCAATTTCGTGGGGGGGGTCTGGAGCAGGTCCGCCCCGGTTTTTTCCCTCTTGACCTCGCTCTTTTCCTTCTGCATCACTGCCTCGCTGTTCGCGGTGATCTACAAGATGTTGCCGGAAGCGCCCCCCTCCTGGCGCGATGTCTGGGTCGGCGCGGTGGCCACGGCGGTTTTGTTCGGCCTTGGCAAGTACGCGGTCGGTCTGTATCTGAGCAAGACCGGCGTGGCTTCAAGCTTTGGCGCGGCCGGATCGTTGATCGCCCTGCTGCTTTGGGTCTATTATTCGGCGCAGATTTTTTTTCTGGGCGCGGAGTTTATCCGGCAATATGCCTTGGCTTTTGGGAGTCTCAAGCCCGAGCCCCCTGTTGTCGAGGAAAAGAACGGCGAGGAGAGAGGATGAGGAGTGCTGGGGGTGCGTGTAATGAGGGGAGCATGTCTTCTCGTTTTTGCCGCGCCTTGCCTCTTGTTTCATGAAATCAGTCAGTTAACCATAACTTTCCGGGAAAGGTGTTGTGATGGAACTACGGTTTTTGCCCCTCTTGTTTTTCGTTGTCTTCGTGTTGGGTGGCTGCGCCGGAAGCAAGGCAGGCCTTCTCGGCAGCGACAGGGATGCCCATGGCTGTATCGGTTCGGCGGGGTATACCTGGTGCGAAGCAAAGCAAAAATGCATCCGGGCATGGGAAGAACCGTGTCCCCCAGAGAAGACGATCACGGCCTGCTATGACTGTTCCGGGCTCGGAAAAATCATGGTCGAGTACTACCCCGGCAATGGTGCGTCCATTGTGGCGCAAGGCAAAAAGTACCGCCTGGAGCAGGCTCTTTCCGCCTCCGGCGCCAAATATGAAGGGGAAAACATCATGATCTGGGACAAGGGCGGCAAGGCGCGCCTTGTCTTGGAGGGCAGGGAATATTCCTGCCTGGTGGGCAACTGCGAATAGGTTCGACCATTGGCGGCGGTAGCCCTTTCAGGGCTGAAGAGCGTGAAAACCGGGCTCCGTCGCCATTTCCCGCGCGTCAAGAAATTATACAAAGTGCAAGCCACGGCACAAGGTTGAGCAGGATTATGCCAATCTTGTACATAGCAAGACCCGCATAATGAATAGCGTCAAAGGTCTCAACCGAAAGCTTGAACCAACGGCCATGCAAGGTGTACATCCAGTCATGGGCAAAGATGAAGGCCCCGGACCAGAGGAGTAGAACTGCGTAGTTGAGCCCTGCGCACCAGAGAAGAACGTCTTTGGTCTCGATTATGGTCATAAAACATCTCCATGGCATGCGGCGATTACAGGCAATTTTTTTCTCAAGCCACTCACAAGAAATCGGGCTCCGTTGCCCAGATCTCCATTATTCTTTAATTATTTGCAATAAAGCCATAATTGCCGGATAAATAGACATTTAATTTATGATTTTTGCCAGTTACTTCTTCCAAAGAAGGAGTCGAGACCTCAGATACAATTAGCCGCATTAGTATTTCCTTGGGGATCTGTTCGATGATGCTGAGTGTCACCTCTGTCATTTTTTTAGAGTAACTGCACCATGATGATATAGGGGTCGCTGCATTTCCGTTAATTACCTGATTGTTAAAAAAACATCCGGAAGAGCAAGCAAATCTATTCCAGCAAATTTTACATGAAGAACAATCTGCCTGTGCAATCGGATGCCGTGAATGATCATACCCGTTGTGTACGTCTCCAATCGCAAAGTCGTTCATACCCGTGAAACGGTGGCATGCGTAGAATCGACCGTTAGGTGCCACTGAGGTGATTCTGTCTCCTGCCCCGCATCCGTCTGGTGGCACACCTGCTCCACTAAAGATACGCCTGATCCTGTCGAGAAACTGTGAATGACCAATATAGCCATGTTGGAGCAGAAATTCTAAGACATCCTCCTTAAGTTCCTCAATCTGAGAACAGAGACGTGAAAACCCAACGGTATCCAGATGCAGGAAATCTGGGGCAGTATCGACTGTATGAAACCCCATCCTGAAAAGGTCCCGGTAGACTTGGTACAGTGGGTAGTCAAGATCAATATAGGTTGCACGAGCAGCAGATTGCGTCACTTTTGTGAAGAAATAGGACAGGTTCTGTTTAAGCAGATGAAACGACGGTTTCCCATCACGCAAAGGTCTCTGCCGGTCGTGCAGATCCTTTTCCCCGTCAATACTTACTACAACATCTATTTTATGCTTCACGAAAAAGTTAACCTTTTCTTTGGTGAGGAGTGTCCCATTCGTAACCACATGATGCCGAATCTGTTTTCCCGTAGATTCTGCTTCTTGTGATGCGAAGGCAAATGCCTTGGTAAGTGTCTCCCATGCAAGCAATGGCTCGCCGCCAAAGTAAATCAGATATGCAACTGTATCTGGCGGAACAATCTCTAAAAAACGTTTTATTGCTTTTTGGGCCGTTGGATATGCCATAAGTTCTTCTGGCTCCCCATATGTCCCTGATTGTGCAAAGCAGTAAACACAATGCAAATTGCAGGTGGTGGCTAGATTTAGATACAGAGCATACCGGTATTGTCTCGGAACGTGTCCTGATGTGTATGGGTTTTTGAAGGCAGAAAGATACTCGAGCACATCGAGTCTTCTTCTGACCGATGACGGTGAGCGGTCATTGAGAATGTCAACATCCTCTCGGTTAAGACGATAGGCTTGCCTATCTCCAGGAGAATATACGTAACTGGCTTGTCCTACACTAAAAGCATGGTAGTTCATCATTTTATTCCTGCCGCTTCTTGACGGATGATCTGTCTGCATTAAGCGCGAGAGGTTTTCTTGAGTGCAGAGCCCCTCTCGCTATAGAACCAAAAAAACTTGCTACGATTTCACTTTGCTGTCGGCCAACCATCATCGGTGCCGCAGCCAGCATAGTAGCAGCGAGGCGCAATTTTATCAGCAACCTGCTTTGCCTCTTCGTCAAGGAAAGATTTTACAGTAATGCCGGGAGTGGATTCGTGATACAGGTCTAACATCCCGCGTATAAAGCGGATAGCGATGCCCATTGGAAGAGCAGCACCATCAGGGACAGTTAACATTAACTCGTTGTGGACAAGGCCTTCGTGGAGGGTGTAAAAAGGATTGTGTAAATGGCCATTCCGGGGGTAGAAAAGTTCGCCCCCAACCAAGGAGAGAGATATGGCCATTTCCAAAGAAGTGCTTGACCAACTGATTGCCGATTACAAAAAGCCGGAAGACCTGATCG